>NZ_JBFWLZ010000009.1:0-18029 GCF_050251835.1 Diaphorobacter sp.
AGGGTGGGGGTGAGGGCCCGCGGCTCGATCTGAGACATGTGCCTCATCAAGTGTTTTCATGCCCCAGCTCTTTATTGATAAGCGCTAAACGCTATGAAATCAGAAGCAAATCAACCCCCGCCGCCCGAGCCACTGCCGCCCGAGGCGCTGCGGTACCTGGAGCATGCGCGCGTCGAAAAGCGCCTGGCCGCGCGCACGCTCACGCTGTACACGCTGGACCTGCAGCGCCTGGCCGCCTTTGCCGCGGGCGTGGAGCTGCCGCTGCTGCGCCTGACCAGCGCGCACATCCGCCGCTTTGTGGCGCAGATGCATTCGGGCGGGCGCAGCGGGCGCGGCATTGCGCTCATCCTGTCGGGCTGGCGCGGTTTTTTTGCCTGGGCCGCGCGCCAGGGGCTGGTGGGGCACAACCCGGTGCAGGACGTGCGTGCGCCCAAGGCGCCCAAGCCGCTCCCCAAGGCCCTGCCCGTGGACGATGCAGTGCGCCTGGCCGAGCACGAGCAGCCCGGCGCCGACCCCTGGCTGGAGGCGCGCGACGCGGCCATGGTCGAGCTGCTGTACGGCTGCGGCCTGCGCGTGGGCGAGCTGGTGGGGCTGGACGTGGCGCCCAGCCCGGCCGCGCACCAGCAGGGGCGCGGCTGGGTGGATCTGCAGGCGGGCGAGGCGCACGTGTTTGGCAAGGGTTCCAAGCGCCGCAGCGTGCCCGTGGGCCGTGCGGCGGTGCAGGCGCTGCAGCATTGGCTGGCGCAGCGCGACCTGCCGTTTGGCGCGGTGGGTGGTGTTGGCGCGGCGCGGCTGGATCCGGCGCTGTTTGTGGGCCGGCGCGGCACGCGGCTGACGGCGCAATCGGTCTGGCTGCGGCTGCGCCAGCGCAGCCAGACGGCGGGCCTGACCACCCCGGTGCATCCGCACATGCTGCGCCACTCGTTTGCCAGCCACCTGCTGCAGTCCAGCGGTGACCTGCGCGCGGTGCAGGAACTGCTGGGCCACGCCAACATCACCACCACACAGGTCTATACGCGCCTGGATTTTCAGCACCTGGCGCGGGTGTACGACGCGGCCCACCCGCGCGCGCGGCGCAAGTCATGAAATGACATCACGAGAAAACGCCCTCAGGCGCAATCGCCAAACACCGCCACGCGCCCGCGGCCGTCGCGTTTGGCCTGGTAGCAGGCCACATCGGCGTCGTGCAGCACCACGTCGGGGCTGTCCAGATGGTCGTCGAACATGCGCACGCCCACGCTGGCGCCAATGTAAAAAGTGCCGCAGGCAGTGGTGAAGGCGGTGGTTCCGACGGCATTCACGATCTTGTTGCCCACCGTGCGCGCCTGGGGCAGTCCGCAGGCGCGCAGCAGCACCACGAATTCGTCGCCGCCCAGGCGAACCACGGTGTCGCCGGTGCGCACCGACCTGCGCAGCAGCCCCGCCGCCTGGCGCAGCACTTCGTCGCCCGTCGCATGGCCGGCGCTGTCGTTGACGGCCTTGAAGCCGTCCAGATCGATGAACAGCACGGCGTGCGGGCCCGGTTGCCTGCCCAGACCGTGCACCAGCGACTCCAGTCCGCGGCGGTTTTGCAGCCCGGTGAGCGCATCGTGGTGGGTTTCCTGGCGCAGTCTGTCGGTGAGGGCGCGCAGCGCGCTTTCTTCGCGTTTGTCTGCGCTGACGTCGGTGTGCGTGGTGTACACCTGGTCGCCGACGGGGGCGTTCAGCGTAACGCGTATCCAGCGCTGGCCGGGCAGCGGCACTGCAAAAGGCACGCCCGCAAAGTGCAGGCTGTCGTTCAGCGCCATGGTGAGCTCATCGGCGCGCTCGGCGTACTCTGCGGCGGCGTGCGGGACCTGCCAGCATTGGCGCGCCAGATCGGGGTAGCGCCGGTTGAGCGCTGCCGACCGCGAGGACAGCCCGTACAGGGTGGCAAAGCGGTCGTTGGCAAACAGGATGTGGCCTGCGGTGTCGAGCACGGCGATACCGTCGCCTGCGTGCTCGAGCAGGTGCAGCGCATCGGGCGCGTGCAGGCCCGCGGGTTGCGGGGCCTCGGCAGGCTCGATGGTCTGCAGCGCGCCGGCCTGGGAGAGATCCGTCCAGACCCGCATACGGTCGCCGTTGTCCAGGCAGGTGACTGCCACCCGCAGCCAGCGTCCGCGGTGCTGGAACATGTAGGGACGCGACTGGTTCTGGTGGCGCAGCACGCCCTCGCGGACGTAGCGGTCAATCTGCGGCAGGTCCTCGGCTGCCAGCCGCGCCCGGTAAAAGCGCTGCAGGTTGGCGGCGTAGGGCTCGCCCGCGTGCAGGTGCCCGTCATGCTCGGGGAAAAGCCGCAGAAACTGCGCGTTCCACAGCACGGTGCGTGCCTGCGCGTCGAAAACGCACAGCGCTATGCCCAGCGAGTCCAGCAGCGTGGCGGTCAGGCGGTAGTCCATGAGTGAGGGCAGAAATGGGCAGTTCGGACGGGCGACAATGTAAGCGAAGGTAGTGGCGGGCGCACGGCATTTGGCAGAGCCACTGACGGTGCCGGGTCTTTGCGAAAGGCGGTTCGCACGGCCGCTTCAGGTCGGCGGACGCGGCCACTATACTGGCCCGTTTTTCGTCACCCTCAGTCCCATCGACTGGCTCTTGCGAGGCTTTTGCATGTCGCTCATTCCCGCCACCATCCTTACCGGCTTTCTTGGCTCGGGCAAGACTACGCTGCTCAAGCGCGTGCTGTCCGAGGCGCACGGCCAGAAGATCGCCGTGATCGAAAACGAGTTCGGTGAGGAAAACATCGACACCGACATCCTGATGACCGAGTCCACGGAGCAGATCGTGCAGATGAGCAACGGCTGCATCTGCTGCACCATTCGCGAAGACTTGCGCCAGACCCTGCAGTTGCTGGCCGCCAAGCGCCGCCAGGGGCTGGTGCAGTTCGATCGCGTGGTCATCGAGACCACCGGTCTGGCCGACCCCGGCCCCGTGGCGCAGACCTTCTTCATGGACGACGAGATTGCCGAAACCTATCTGATCGACTCCATCATCACGCTGGTGGACGCCAAGCATGCCCAGCAGCAGCTGGATGATCGCCAGGAGGCGCGCCGCCAGGTGGGCTTTGCCGACCAGATATTCCTGTCCAAGACCGACCTGGTGAGCGAGCACGAGAAAAACGACCTGATTCACCGCCTCAAGCACATGAACCCGCGCGCGCCCATCCGCGCCGTGCATTTTGGCGAGGTGCCGCTGGCCGAGGTGCTGGATTTGCGCGGCTTCAATCTCAACGCCAAACTGGACATCGACCCGGACTTCCTCAAGGAAGAGAGCGAGGACGGGCACGACCACAGTCACTGCGATCACGAGCACGGTCATTGCGACCATGACCATGGCCATGACCATCAAGACGGCCACTCGCGTGCGCATGGCGGGCACGAGGAGCATTGCGGCCACGACCACGAGCACGGTGACCACTGCAAGCACCCGCATCACCATCACCACGATGACGATGTCAAGAGCTTCGTCTATCGGGCGACGCGGCCGTTCGATCCGGCCAAGCTGGAAGACTTTCTGGGCGCCATCGTCAACATCTACGGCCCCCGCATGCTGCGCTACAAGGGCGTGCTGGACATGAAGGGCACGGATCGCAAGGTGATTTTTCAGGGCGTGCACCAGCTCATGGGCAGCGACCTGGGGCCGCAATGGGCCGAGGGCGAGACACGCCAGAGCAAGATGGTGTTCATCGGCATCGAACTGCCGCAAGACATCCTGCTGCAAGGCCTGGATCAGTGTCTGGCCTGATTTCATAAGCCGCCCGGGCCGCCTCGCGCGGCCAAACTGCCCTGGTCTTGTGCGGTATCCGGCAGGTTTGACGGATTGTCGGCTTGGGTCTATACAATCGCGCCCCGGCTAAAAGCCCACGAAGGCATGCCACCCGCATTGCGCTTCCGTACTGAACAAGCAGGCGGCGCAAAACGCCCATATTGCGAGGAGATAGGAATTGAAAACCGAGTCCAGCAAACCCAAGGCCGCGGCCAGGGGTGAGCGTGCAGGCAGCCTGCCTGCGGCGGTGGCTGTGCCTGAATCCGCGCGCGTTTCATACGGTTCGCGACCATCGAATCCATCCTCAACGGCACTCAAGGGGGCGCACGGCGCCTCCGCAGCCAGCCTCAATCAGACCATGCCTACGACTCTGCAAACCGCTGTGGCGGCCGCCAAAAAAGACCCCAAGCTGGCCAACAACTGGAAAACCAAGTCCGCTGAAGAGCTAACGGACGCCGAAGTGCTGGCCATGCCCGACAGCGAGTACATGAACGACAAGCAACTGGCGTTCTTTCGCCACAAGCTCGTCCAGCTCAAGCAGGACATGCACAACAACGCGGGCGAGACCACCGAGCATCTGCGCGAGGACACCGTAGTGGTGCCCGACCCCGCCGACCGCGCCACCATCGAAGAAGAGCACGCCCTGGAGCTGCGCACCCGCGACCGCGAGCGCAAGCTGCTCAAGAAGATCGAGCAGTCGATTGCGCGCGTGGACTCGGGCGATTACGGCTACTGCGACGAAACCGGCGAGCCCATCGGCGTGGGCCGCCTGCTGGCGCGCCCCACGGCCACGCTGTCGCTGGAGGCGCAGCAGCGGCGCGAACTCAAGCAAAAGATGTTCGGGGATTGAGCCAAGCCCGGGCAATAACCTGACAATCGCCTATCAACGACATAAAACGCAGGGCGTGCTTGCGTATTATTTCGAGCCATGAGCAAGGAACCTACCTCTCCCGGCGGTTTGCTTTCCAAGATGGTGAGGTTTGTTCGCAACCCCACCGTCAACTGGTCCGATCTCGACGCGCAAGAAGAAATGCGGGAGAGCCAGTACAGCAAGCAGATGCTCAAGGAGATGATTGAGCGCAAGCGTCGCAACGACTTCGTGCGCCGCCGCGAGTTCGATCAGCTGCGCAAGCTGCGCCAGAGCGAGGCCTTGCAGGGGCGGCGTGGCGAAGATGCCGCAGCACGCACTTCTTTTTTTCAGTCCAGCCTGACTTCCCCCGACGACCGCGCCAGCACCCTGCGCAAGATCGACGAGATCGAGGCACAGATGTCGCAGCAATGGTGGAAGGCCAAAGGGCAGCCAGACTCCGGGCCGGCGATGGTCACGGCGCCGGTCGATCCATCCACTTCCCCCGCCCTGGCGGCGCCCGCCCAAGAAGTCGGCCCCCTGGCTGCGCCGGCCGACGCCGCAGCGGCGCAAATACTTGCCGCTGGTCAGCCAGCGCCGGCCTCGGCGGCCATTGCTGCAGCCCTGGCCTCCAGCGGTCTGGCAGGCGAGCATGCCCGCGCCTTTGCGCCCACTGCGCCTTTGAGCGTGCCCCCCGCCGTCGATGAGGTGGCAGCCGTCAAGCCGCTGTTTGACCAGGCCTGGCCCGCAGACCCGCAATCGCAGGCGCAATCGCAGGCGCAGGCGCCCCAGCCGCAGACGCCTGGCGCGGTGCAAGTGCCGCAGGTCACGACTGAACTGGAGGAATTCGTGCACGAACCCGATCTGGAGGAAGCAGCGATCCGCTTCGCCCACGGCGACTATTCCGGCGCGCAGTCGGTGCTCAAGGAGGTGCTGGTTCAGCACCAGCACGACGATCCGCAGCAGCAGCACGACATCTGGATGACGCTGTTTGACCTGTATCGCGCCATTGGCCAGCAGGATGAGTTTGACGTGCTGGCCATCGAATATGCGGCGCGCTTTGGCCGCTCGGCGCCGCTGTGGTTCTCGTTGCCCGAACAACTGGGCCTGCAGTCCGAGAAGCCCGCTACGGCTGTGCCGCAGCGCGAGTTGAACTGGAACGCCCAGCCCGTCCTGAGCCTGCAATCGGTGGCCGCGCTGCAGGCTTTGCTGGCACGCAGCGCTCCGCCCTGGACGCTGACCTGGACACGCCTGACCGACATCGAGCCCCCTGCCGTGACCGCGTTGGCCGAGCAGTTCGAGGCCTGGGCCGAGCGCGACGTGCAGCTGCGCTTCACCGGGGTGCATGCTTTGCAGGCCGTGCTGCAGGCCCGCACCCCGTCGGGCGACCGCAGCGTCGATCCACAGTGGTGGCGCCTGCGCATGGCGGTGCTGCGGGTGATGGGTCTGCCCGACGAGTTCGAGCTGGTGGCCCTGGACTATTGCGTGACCTATGAGGTGTCGCCCCCCTCGTGGGCGCCGCCGCTGTGCGGCTACAGCGGCGACGACGGCCCGCGGCCCGCCGCGCTGCAGGAGATGTACGACAGCGAGCTGTTTCTGTCCGGTTTCGCTCTGTCTCAGCCTGGCGTGGCCAGCGAAGGGCCCGTGCCCTGCCTGCAGGGGCATATTGAAGGTGATGCGACGCCGGTCCTGGAGCCCCTGGAGGCCATGATGCACCCCGGCATTCCTCTGCGTGTAGATTGCGGCCGCCTGGTTCGCATGGACTTTGCCGCCGCCGGTTCAGTGCTGAACTGGGCGGCTGCGCAGCAGGCGCAGGGCCATGTGGTGCAGTTTTGCGACCTGCACCGGCTGGTGGCGGTGTTCTTCAATGTGGTGGGCGTCAACGAGCACGCCTGGGTCGTGCCGCGCAAGAACTGAGAGCCTGGGAGGCAATGGCCGCGCCTTGCGCCGCGCGGCTTGCAAACCGGCCAGGGTGCCCCAAAATGCACCCCTCATGGAACAGTATCACGGCACCACCATTCTCAGCGTCCGCCGCCAGACGGCGGACGGCATCCAGGTCGCCCTTGGAGGCGACGGCCAGGTCACCCTGGGCAACATCGTCGTCAAGGGCACGGCGCGCAAGGTGCGCAAGCTCCACCACGGCAAGGTGCTGGCCGGCTTTGCCGGCGCCACGGCAGACGCCTTCACGCTGTTCGAGCGCTTTGAGGCCAAGCTGGAAAAGCACCAGGGCCATTTGACCCGCGCGGCCATCGAACTCACCAAAGACTGGCGTACCGACCGCGTGCTGCGCCGCCTGGAGGCCATGCTGGCCGTGGCGGATCACAGCGCCAGCCTGATCATCACCGGCAACGGCGATGTGCTGGAGCCCGAGCAGGGCATCGTGTCCATCGGCTCGGGCGGCGCCTATGCGCATTCAGCCGCCAAGGCGCTGCTCAACAACACCGACCTGACGGCGGCCGAGATTGTCAAGAAATCGCTGGAGATTGCCGGCGAGCTGTGCATCTACACCAACATGCACCACACCATCGAGACGCTGTGACGGCGTTCTTTTTGCTATTGTTTTGATAGCTGCTAGCGCTTGATTTATAAGCGCTTGAGCCTTATTTTGATTGAAACATGTCTTCCATGACCCCCCAGGAAATCGTCTCCGAGCTCGACAACCACATCGTGGGTCAGGCGGCCGCCAAGCGCGCCGTGGCGATTGCCCTGCGCAACCGCTGGCGCCGCCAGCAGGTGGACGCCACGCTGCGCCACGAGATCACGCCCAAGAACATCCTCATGATCGGCCCCACGGGCGTGGGCAAGACCGAGATCGCCCGGCGCCTGGCGCGCCTGGCCGATGCGCCCTTCATCAAGGTGGAGGCCACCAAGTTCACCGAAGTGGGCTACGTGGGCAAGGATGTGGATTCCATCATCCGCGACCTGGTCGAGGTGGCCGTCAAGCAAACCCGCGAGTCCGACATGAAGAAGGTGCGCGTGCGCGCCGAAGATGCGGCCGAGGAGCGCATTCTGGATGTGCTCATTCCTGCGCCGCGCACGGGCGAGCCCGCAGGCGACAGCACGGCGCGCCAGGTGTTTCGCAAGAAGCTGCGCGAGGGGCAGCTCGATGACAAGGACATCGAGATCGACCTGGCCGACGCCCGCCCGCAACTGGAGATCATGGGCCCGCAGGGCATGGAAGAGATGGCCGAGCAACTGCGCGGCATGTTCAGCCAGATGGGCCAGGAGCGGCGCCGCACGCGCAAGCTCAAGATCGCCGAGGCCCTGCGGCTGCTGACCGACGAGGAGGCCGCCAAGCTGGTCAACGAGGAAGAGGTCAAGACCCGGGCGCTCGCCAATGCCGAGCAAAACGGCATCGTCTTCATTGACGAGATCGACAAGGTGGCCTCGCGCCAGGAGGCCAGCGGCGCCGACGTATCGCGCCAGGGCGTGCAGCGCGACCTGCTGCCGCTGGTGGAGGGCACCACGGTGTCCACCAAGTACGGCATGGTCAAGACCGACCATATTCTGTTCATTGCCTCCGGCGCATTTCACCTGAGCAAGCCCAGCGACCTGATCCCCGAACTGCAGGGGCGCTTTCCGATCCGGGTGGAGCTGACCTCGCTGTCGGTGCAGGACTTCGAGGCCATCCTCACGCAGACCCACGCATCGCTGGTCAAGCAATACCAGGCGCTGCTGGCGACCGAGGGCGTGACACTCTCGTTCACGCCCGAGGGCATCACACGCCTGGCACACATCGCCTACGACGTGAACGAGCGCACCGAGAACATTGGCGCGCGCCGCCTGTCCACCGTCATGGAGCGCTTGCTCGATGAGGTGAGTTTTGACGCGTCCCGCCTGTCTGGCCAGACCGTGACGGTGGATGCCGACTACGTGAACGCGCGTCTGCAGTCCCTGAGCCAGGACGAGGATTTGTCGCGCTACATCCTGTGATGCGCCTGCGCCCTGTGTGACGGGCTCGGGCTGGCGCCTGGCAGCCCGGCGGATCGCGCGTCGGGACGTCTCTGGCGTCGGCTGGCCCGCCCCTGGTCGGGCCCGATGCCCGGCGGCACGGGCGGACGACTGGCTGGCGCAGACGGCCTTGTCAGGCTGTATCCATCGGCGTCAAGCCTTTAGAAATCACTTGCATACCTGCACATAAGTGCTTAATCGATAAGGAAATTTGCCCGGATTCCGCTTTTAAATCCGGTTGTAAGTCCTTGATTTCATTGCAAAATTTTGTCGTCGCACCCCTTGTCTGGTGTTCTTTTCCTGCTACAGTGCAAAAAAGTGCAATTTAGTGGTGAAAAGTGCCTTGTCAGCCCGTTTCCAGGGCTTGAAGTGGCGCCACCAACCAGAGGATTCCATCGGTGTTTCAAGGGGCGTCATCGCTGAGTCTGGATGCAAAGGGGCGGCTGTCTGTGCCGACCCGGCATCGTGACGCCCTCATGGAGCAGGCCGTGGGCCAGCTGACCATCACCAAGCACCCCGATGGCTGCCTGATGGTCTTCCCCCGGCCTGAGTGGGAGAAGTTTCGCGAGCGCATCGCCCAGCTGCCCATGCAGGCCCAATGGTGGAAGCGCATCTTCCTGGGCAACGCCATGGATGTGGAGATGGACGGCACCGGCCGCGTGCTGGTGGCGCCCGAGCTGCGCGAAGCCGCAGGTCTGTGCAAGGACGCCATCTTGCTGGGCATGGGCAGCTATTTCGAGCTGTGGGACAAGGCCACCTACGAAGCCAAGGAGGCTGCCGCCATGCAGGCCGAAATGCCCGATGTCTTCAAGGACTTCTCCTTCTGACGGGGGCTTGCCGATGAATCAGCCCCTGCAGCACACCACCGTCTTGCTCGACGAGGCCGTCCGCGCCCTTGTGGGCGAGGGCGTGGCACCCGTGGGCACCTTTGTCGATGGCACCTTTGGCCGGGGAGGGCATTCGCGACTCATCCTGCAGCAGTTGGGGCCGCAGGGCCGGCTGGTGGCGTTCGACAAAGACACCGAAGCCATACAAGAAGCTGCGCGCATCCAGGATGCGCGCTTTTCCATTCGGCACCAGGGCTTCTCGCACCTGGGCGAACTGCGGCCGGCCAGCGTGGCGGGCGTGCTGCTGGACCTGGGTGTGAGCTCGCCGCAGATCGACTCGCCGGAGCGCGGATTCAGTTTCAGGTTCGACGGCCCGCTGGATATGCGCATGGACACCACGCGCGGGCAGAGCGTGGCCGAGTGGCTGGCCCAGGCGCAAGCGCCACAGATTGCGGAGGTGATACGTGACTACGGTGAAGAACGGTTTGCTGGCCCCATTGCAAAGGCGATTGTTGCTAGGCGCACGCAGCAGGGCCCCATTACCAGCACCGCCGAGCTGGCCGACATCGTGGCTGGCGCGGTCAAGACCCGCGAAGCCGGCCAGAACCCTGCAACGCGCACATTTCAGGCTTTTCGGATTTTCATCAACGCCGAGCTTGAAGAACTGCAGCAGGCGCTAGAGGCCAGCCTGCGGGTGCTGCAGCCCGGTGGCAAGCTGGTGGTGATCAGCTTTCATTCGCTGGAAGACCGCATCGTCAAGCAGTTCATTGCCCGGCATTCCAAGGAGGTTTTTGACCGCCGGGCACCGTTTGCGCAGCCCACGCCCATGCGGCTCAAGGCTCTGGATCGCATCAAGCCCGGCCCCGCCGAAGTGGCCGCCAACCCCCGCGCGCGCAGCGCCGTGATGCGCGTGGCCGAGCGCACGCAGGTGCCGGCATGAGCACAGCCCGTTTTTGCCTGCCGGGCCGCGCCTGCCGTACACCCGGGGGCAACCCATGATGCGCATCAGCCTGCCGCTGCTGCTGGCCGTGATGGTCAGCGCGCTGTATCTGGTGCACACCCAGTACCAGTCGCGGCGCCTGTACACCGAGCTCGACCGTGCGGTGGCGCAGGCGCGCCGCCTGGAGACCGAGCACCAGCGCCTGCAGGTGGAAAAGCGCGCCCAGGCCACGCCGCTGCGCGTGGAGCGCCTGGCGCGCGACCGGCTGCAGATGCGCACCGCCACACCGGCCATTACCCAGTACGTGACTGATGATGGCGCGGGTGCCGTGTCCGTGGCTGGCGCAGGAGATGCCCGGTGAGCAGCCGCAGCGTCAACTACACCTCCAGCCCGCTGCTGGCCAGCAAGACACCGGTCTGGCGCAGCAAGTTCATCGTCGCCCTGGTGGCGCTGGGCTTTGTGGGGCTTGCCGGGCGCGCCGCCTATGTGCAGGTGTTTGGCAACGCTTTCTTTCAGCGCCAGGGCGAGGTGCGTTTTGCCCGCACGCTGGAGCTGCCGGCCAACCGTGGCCGCATTCTGGATCGCAACGGGCTGATCCTGGCTTCCAGCGTGCCGGCGGCCAGCATCTGGGCCATTCCCGAAGATGTGGAGCAGGACAAGCCCGAGGTGCAGGCCAAGCTCAGGCAGCTGGCGCGCCTCATGGAAATGCCGCTGCCCGCGCTGCAGGCCAGGCTGGCCGATGAGGACAAGACCTTCGTCTGGATCAAGCGCCAGCTGGACTGGGACGTGGGCCAGCAGATCACGGCGCTGGGCATCAAGGGCATTTACCTGCGCAAGGAATACAAGCGCCAGTACCCCGAGGGCGAAGCGGCCGCGCACGTGGTGGGCTTCACCAACGTGGAGGACAAGGGCCAGGAGGGCATGGAGCTGGCTTTCGACAAAGAGCTGGCGGGCAAACCCGGCTCGCGCCGCGTGATCAAGGACCGCCTGGGCCGTGTGGTCGAGGGCGTGGGCGCCGAGGTGCCACCCGTCGATGGCAAGGATATGCAGCTGTCCATCGACAGCAAGGTGCAGTTCTTTGCCTATCAGAAGCTGCGCGACACCGTCATACAGCACAAGGCCAAGGCAGGCACCGTGGTGGTGCTGGACGCGCAGACGGGTGAGGTGCTGGCGCTGGCCAACTACCCCAGCTACGTGCCCGACAAGCGCGAGAACCTCACGGGCGAGCAGCTGCGCAACCGTGCGATCACCGATGTGTTCGAGCCCGGCTCGACCATCAAGCCCATCACCGTGGGGATCGCGCTGGAGAGCGGCCGCTTCAAGCCCGACACCCTGGTGGACACCGCGCCGGGGCGCTTCACGCTCACGGGCTCCACCATCAGCGACACGCGCAATCATGGCCTGCTGACGGTGGAGGGCGTGATCCAGAAGTCCAGCAACGTGGGCACCACCAAGATCGCCATGCAACTGCCCGCGCGGGAGATGTGGGAGACCTTCTCCGCCGTGGGCTTTGGGCAAAAGCCCCAGATCGCCTTCCCCGGCGCGGCCAGCGGACGCTTGCGCCCCTACAAGAGCTGGAGGCCCATCGAGCAGGCCACCATGTCCTATGGCTACGGCCTGTCGGCCAGCCTGCTGCAGATGGCGCGCTCGTACACCGTGTTCTCCAACGGCGGCAAGGTGATTCCGGCCACCATGCTCAAGACGCATGAGCCGCCCGTGGGCGTGCCGGTGTTCTCCGAGCGCACCGCCGACCAGGTGCGCAAGATGCTGCAGATGGCCGCGGGCCCCGGCGGCACTGGCCAGAAGGCGCAGACCGTGGGCTACTCGGTGGGCGGCAAGTCCGGCACGGCGCGCAAGCAGGTGGGCAAGAGCTACGCCGCAGGCAAGTACCGCGCGTGGTTCACCGGGCTGGCGCCGGTGGATCAGCCGCGCATCATCGTCGCGGTGATGGTCGATGAGCCCAGCAACGGCGTGATCTACGGCGGCGCCGTGGCTGCGCCGGTGTTCAGCGAAGTGGTGCAGCAGACCCTGCGCATGATGGGCGTGGCGCCCGACATGGCCGTCAAGCCGCTGATCGTCTCCAATGCCGTGGAGGAATCGGTATGAACGCGCTGCACACGCTCACCACGCTGCACGACGCCGTGGACTGGCTGCGCCAGCGCGTCACGGGCACGCTGCACACCGACAGCCGTCTGATCCAGCCCGGCGACGGCTTCATCGCCTGGCCCGGCGCCGCCACCGACGGCCGCGCCCATGTGGGCGACGCCATGGCGCGCGGCGCTGCGGCCTGCCTGGTGGAGGCCGAGGGCGCGGCGCCATTCAACCTGGGCGGCGAGCACATCGCGGCGCTGCGCGGCCTCAAGGCCGCCACCGGGCGCATCGCGTCCGCATGGTTCGGCCACCCCACGCAGCAGTTGCAGGTGTTGGCAGTGACGGGCACCAATGGCAAGACCAGCACCGCCTGGTGGTTGGCCGACGCGCTCAATAAGCTATCAAAAAAAGAGCTGCCAGCGCTTTATGGATGCGGGCTGGTGGGCACCTTGGGTATGGGTGTTCCGCCCGCGCTCCACACCACGGGCATGACCACGCCCGACCCCGTGCGCCTGCAGCGCGCGTTTGCGCAGTTTGCCGAAGCCGGCCAGCACGCCTGCGCCATCGAGGCCTCGTCCATCGGCCTGGCCGAGCACCGGCTGGACGGCACGCGCATCCGCGTGGCGCTGTTCACCAACTTCACCCAGGACCACCTGGACTACCACCCCGGCATGGCCGCCTACTGGCAGGCCAAGCGCGCGCTGTTCGACTGGCCCGGCCTGCAGGCGGCGGTGATCAACATCGACGACGCGCAGGGCGCCGCATTGCATGCCGAACTGCAAGGCCGCGACCTCGATCTGTGGAGCGTCTCCATCCACGGCCCGGCGCGCCTGCAGGCACGGGACATCGCGCACACCGGCGCGGGCCTGGCCTTCACCGTGGCCGAGGGCGCGCAGGCCCAGGTGCTGCAGACACAGGTGATCGGGCTGTACAACGTGTCCAACCTGCTGGGCGTGATCGCGGGCATGCGTGCGCTGGGCGTACCGCTGACGCAGGCGCTGCAGGCCTGCGCCCGCCTGCAGCCCGTGCCCGGGCGCATGGAGCAGCTGGCCGCACCCGGCCAGCCGCTGGTGGCCGTGGACTATGCCCACACGCCCGATGCGCTGCACCAGGCGCTGGCGGCGCTCAGGCCCGTGGCGGCGCAGCGCGGTGGCCGCCTGTGGTGCGTGTTTGGCTGCGGCGGCAACCGCGACGCGGGCAAACGCCCGCTGATGGGCGCAGTGGCCCAGCGCGAGGCCGACGAGGTCATCGTCACCAGCGACAACCCGCGCGGCGAGGAGCCGCAGTCCATCATTCACCAGATCCTGCTGGGCACGATTGCGGCAACCCACGTGCGCGCCGAGGTGGACCGCGCTGCCGCGATTGCGCAGGCGCTGGCCGAGGCAGGCGCCAACGACGTGGTGCTGATTGCCGGCAAGGGCCACGAGGATTACCAGGAGACGGCGGGCCAGCGCCTGCCTTTCTCTGACATGGCGCAGGCGCGGCAAGCGCTGGCGCGCCGAGGAGGCGTGGCATGAGCCACCAACAGACACATTCCCCCATGATGACGCTGCAGCAGGCGTTTGAGCTGCTGCGCGCGCGCATCCCCGCCGCACGCCTGATTGGCGACGGCGCCACGCCCCTGGCGCGCGTGCACACCGACACCCGCACACTGGCCGCGGGCGACCTGTTCGTGGCGCTCAAGGGCGAGCGCTTCGACGCCCACCAGTTCTTGCCCCAGGCGCGCGCGGCCGGCGCGGCTGCCGCCATCGCGCATGCGGGCCTGGCCGATGCGGGCCTGCCCGGCATCGAGGTGCCCGACACCCTGGCCGCGCTGGGCGCCCTGGCCGCGGGCTGGCGCGCGCAGCAGGTGCTGCCGCTGATTGCCGTGACCGGCAGCAACGGCAAAACCACGGTAACGCAGATGATCGCGGCCGTGCTGCGGGCCTGGAAGGGCGACGCTGCGCTGGCCACCCAGGGCAACTTCAACAACGACGTGGGCCTGCCGCTCACGCTGGCGCGCTTGCGCCCGGCGCACCAGGCTGCCGTGGTCGAGCTGGGCATGAACCATCCGGGCGAGATCGCCACTCTGGCCGACATCGCCCGCCCCACCGTGGCGCTGGTCAACAACGCGCAGCGCGAGCACCTGGAGTTCATGCACACCGTCGAGGCCGTGGCGCGCGAGAACGGCAGCGTGCTTGCCGCCCTGCCGGCCGACGGCGTGGCGGTCTTCCCGGCTGCCGATGCCTTCACGCCGTTGTGGCGCGAAATGGCCGGCACGCGGCGCTGCCTGACCTTTGGCAATGCGGACGCCGCCGCGGCGTGCGCTGATGCGGCCGACGTGCGCTGCACCGACGCGCAATGGGACGAGGGTGCGTGGCAGGTGCGCATCACCACGCCGCAGGGCGCATTCGACACGCGGCTGGCGATTGCCGGGCGCCACAACGTCACCAATGCGCTGGCCGCCACCGCCTGCGCGCTGGCCGCAGGCGCGCCGCTGGCGGCCATCGCGCAGGGGCTGGCGGCTTTCGTGCCGGTCAGCGGGCGCTCGCGCGCGCTGGCCGTGCGCTGGCAGGGCCGCGCCATCACCGTGGTGGACGACAGCTACAACGCCAACCCCGACTCGGTGCGCGCCGCCATCGACGTGCTGGCCGCGCTGCCCGGCCCGCGCCTGCTGGTGCTGGGCGACATGGGCGAGGTGGGCGACCAGGGGCCGCAGCTGCATGCCGAGGCCGGCGCGCATGCCCGCGCCCGCGGCATCGAGCAGCTGTTTGCGCTGGGCGAGCTGAGCGCCCACGCCGTGCAGGCCTGCGGGCCGACGGCACGGCATTTCAAGGACATGGCTGCGCTGCAGGCCGCGGTGGTGCAGGCCCTGCCCGCCGTGGGCAGCGTGCTGGTGAAGGGATCGCGATTCATGAAGATGGAACAGGTCGTGCAGGCGCTACAGGCCTTGCATGAGGGCGGCGCTGCGGGCGTCATCGTTGCCGCCGCTGCCGGGCAAGAGGGGGCTGCATGCTTGTAATGCTGGCGCAATGGCTGCAGGGCCTGTCTCCCGAATTCAGTTTTCTGCGCGTGTTTCAGTACCTCACTTTCCGCGCGGTAATGGCAGCGTTGACGGCGCTGCTCATCGGCCTGATTGCGGGCCCCAGGGTCATTCGCATGCTCACGGCGCTGAAGATCGGCCAGCCCATCCGCAGCTACGCCATGCAAAGCCACTTGTCCAAGAGTGGCACGCCCACCATGGGCGGGGTGCTGATCCTGGGCGCCATCGTCATTTCCACGTTGCTGTGGTTTGACCTGTCCAACCGTTTCGTATGGATCGTATTGGCCGTCACGCTGGGCTTTGGCGCCATCGGCTGGGTGGACGACTGGCGCAAGGTGGTCAATAAAGACCCCGAGGGCATGCGCTCGCGCGAGAAGTATTTCTGGCAGTCGGTGATTGGCCTGGTTGCGGCGCTGTACCTGGTGTTCAGCATTTCCGAGAACTCCAACGCGCGCGTGTTCGAGCTGTTCGTCACCTGGGTGAAGTCGGGCTTCCTGCTCGACCTGCCCCCACAGGCCGGCCTGCTGGTGCCCTTCTTCAAGGAAGTCAGCTACCCGCTGGGCGTGCTGGGCTTCGTCATCCTGACCTACCTGGTGATCGTGGGCGCGAGCAACGCGGTCAACCTGACCGACGGGCTGGACGGCCTGGCCATCATGCCGGTGATCATGGTGGGCTCGTCCCTGGGCGTGTTTGCCTACGTGACGGGCAATGCGGGCTTTGCCAGATACCTGCTGTTTCCATACATCGCCGGCTCGGGCGAGCTGCTGATCTTCTGCGCCGCCATGACCGGCGCGGGTCTGGCGTTTCTGTGGTTCAACGCGCACCCGGCGCAGGTGTTCATGGGCGACGTGGGCGCGCTGGCGCTGGGCGCGGCGCTGGGCACCATTGCCGTCATCGTGCGCCAGGAGATCGTGCTGGCCATCATGGGCGGCATCTTCGTGGTCGAAGCCCTGTCGGTGATGCTGCAGGTGACCTGGTTCAAATACACCAAGCGCAAGTACGGCGAGGGCCGGCGCCTGCTGAAGATGGCGCCGCTGCACCACCATTTTGAAAAAAGCGGCTGGAAGGAAACGCAGGTCGTCGTGCGCTTCTGGATCATCACCATGCTGCTGTGCCTCGTGGGTCTGACCACGCTGAAACTGCGATGAACACCGCGCACCTCGACCCCCTGCAGCCCGACGCGACCAGCGCCGCCGCGCCAATGCCTGCGCCGCTGGCCGGTGCCGCCGCTGCGCCCGAACTCGCGCAGGATGGCCTGGCGCAGCCGCAGCCCGCCGAAAAAGCCGCCAATGACGCCGCCGACAACGTTGTCGGCAGCGCCTCTGCCGCTTACGACTACACCGCCCCCGCAGTGTCTGCTGCAGCGGCCGCGGCCGAATTTGTGGCCCGCATCTTTGCCGACGTGGGCGCGCCTGATGCCGCCACCCAGGCAAGCGCCGATGCCCCTTCCGCCGCCGACCACGCATCGACGGGCGACAGCCCTGGCACCGTGGGCGATGCGCCTGCCGCCATCACCGCCGCGGAGGATCCGGCCCCGCAGGCCGCGCCCGCGCTTGAGGGCAAGCAGGTGCTGGTGCTGGGGCTGGGCGCATCCGGCCTGGCCATGGCGCGCTGGTGCGTGCGCTGCGGCGCTCAGGTCACCGTGGCCGACACGCGCGCCAGCCCGCCGCAGCTGGCCCAGCTGCGCACCGAACTGCCGCAGGTGGAATTTGTTGCTGGCGCCTTTGATTCCGCGCTGGTGCAGGCGCGCGCGCTGCATGCGGTGTACCGCTCGCCAGGGCTCAGTCCCGCCGAGATTGCTCCTGTTGTTGTAGCTGCTGGCGCGCTCCAGATAAGCGTTGAGGGTGAATTGGGCTTGTATTCACTGGCGCTGCGCGAACTGCGGGCCGCGCAGGGCTACGCGCCCGCCGTGCTGGCCATCACCGGAACCAATGGCAAGACCACGGTGACTTCGCTCACCGCTTTGCTGGCGCAATGCGCCGGCAAGAGCGTGGCCATCGCGGGCAACATCGGCCCCACGCTGCTGGACACACTGGCGCAGCACATCGACGCGGGCACCCTGCCCGAGGTTTGGGTGCTGGAGCTGTCGAGCTTCCAGCTGGACGGCGTGACCATCGGCGCCAGCGGCTTCGAGCCCACGGCGGCCGTCGTGCTCAACATCACCCAGGATCACCTGGACTGGCACGGCAGCATGGCCGCCTACGCCCAGGCCAAGGCGCGCATCTTCGGCGAGCAGGCCCTGATGGTGCTCAACCGCGAGGACCCCGAAGTCATGGCGCTGCTGCCGCCGCCAGTGCGCGTGCGGCTGCAAAAGCCCCAGCAGCGCGCCCATGTCACCTTCGGCGGCGACATGCCGCAGCGCCCCGGCGACTTCGGCATCGAGGTGGTCAGCGGCATGGCCTGGCTGGTGCGCGCGCACGAGGCCGACGAGACTGTCCGGGGCGCCAAGGGTGCCCGGGCGCAACAGGCCGACCTGCACATCCAGCGCCTGATGCCCGAGGGCGCCCTGCGCATCCGCGGCCGGCACAACGCCATCAACGCCCTGGCCGCGCTGGCGCTGGCCCAGGCCGC
>NZ_JBFWLZ010000009.1:18129-84043 GCF_050251835.1 Diaphorobacter sp.
CCAAGGGTGCCCGGGCGCAACAGGCCGACCTGCACATCCAGCGCCTGATGCCCGAGGGCGCCCTGCGCATCCGCGGCCGGCACAACGCCATCAACGCCCTGGCCGCGCTGGCGCTGGCCCAGGCCGCGGGCTGCCCGCTGGGGCCCATGCTGTACGGCCTGCGCGAATACCGCGGCGAGCCGCACCGCGTGGAGCCCGTGGGCATCGTGCGCGAGGTGGAATACTTCGACGACAGCAAGGGCACCAACGTGGGCGCCACGGTGGCTGCACTGACCGGGCTGGGGGCCGACCGGCGCCTGGTGGTGATTCTGGGCGGCGACGGCAAGGGGCAGGATTTTTCACCCCTGGCCGCGCCGGTGGCGCGCTACGCCCGCGCCGTGGTGCTGATCGGGCGCGACGGGCCGCAGATTCGCGCTGCGCTGCAGGACTGCGGCGTGCCGCTGCTGGACGCCGCCACGCTGCCCGGCGCCGTGCAGCTGGCCGCGCAGCGCGCCCACGCGGGCGACGCCGTGCTGCTGTCGCCGGCCTGCGCCAGCCTGGACATGTTCGACAACTACGCGCACCGCGCCCAGGTGTTTCGCGATGCAGTGCAGGCCCTGGCCGAAGAGGCCGGTCAGCCGCTGCAAGGGGGGCTGGCATGACGGGCGCGACCAACCCGCTGCACAGCCGCCCCAGCGCGTGGCGGCGCCTGCTGGCCTGGGTGGGCGCGGCACCGGCGCGCGACGCCGACGTGCTGCCCGTGCGCGTGGGCGGCACCGAGTACCGCCGCACCGCCGCCACGCCCGCGCATGTGCTGGGCTTTGACCAGGCGCTGCTGTGGGCGGTGGTGCTGCTGCTGGCCTTCAGTGTGGTGATGGTGTATTCGGCCTCGATTGCCATGCCCGACAACCCGCGCTTTGGCAACATCGCGCCCACGCATTTCGTGGTGCGGCACGCGCTTGCCATCGGTGTGGGCTTTGTGGGGGCGCTGTTCGCCTTCCAGGTTTCCATGCAAACCTGGGAGCGCATGGCGCCGGCGCTGTTTCTGGTCTCCATTGCGCTGCTGATTGCGGTGCTGATCCCGCATGGGGGCACCATGGTCAACGGCGCGCGGCGCTGGCTCAGCCTGGGGGTGATGAACTTCCAGCCGTCCGAGCTGGCCAAGTTTGCGGTGCTGATCTACGCGGCCGACTACATGGTGCGCAAGATGGATGTGAAAGAGCGCTTCTTTCGCGCCGTGGTGCCCATGGCCACGGCCGTGGCCGTCGTCGGCGTGCTGCTGCTGGCCGAGCCGGACATGGGCGCCTTCCTGGTGGTGGCGGTGATTGCCATGGGCATCCTGTTTCTGGGCGGGGTGAACGCCCGCATGTTCTTTCTGATCAGCGGCATTCTGGTGGCGGCCTTCGGGCTGATGATTGCCAGCTCGCCCTGGCGGCGCGAGCGGGTGTTTGCCTACCTCGACCCGTTCAGCCAGGAGCACGCGCTGGGCAAGGGCTACCAGCTGTCGCACTCGCTGATTGCCTTTGGTCGCGGCGAAATCTTTGGCGTGGGCCTGGGCGCCAGCGTGGAAAAACTGCACTGGCTGCCCGAGGCGCACACCGACTTCCTGCTGGCCGTGATCGGCGAAGAGTTCGGCCTGGTCGGAGTGCTGGTGCTGATCGTGCTGTTTCTGTGGCTGACGCGCCGCATCATGCACATCGGCCGCCAGGCGATTGCACTGGACCGCGTGTTCTCCGGCCTGGTGGCGCAGGGCGTGGCCATCTGGGTGGGTTTTCAGGCCTTCATCAACATGGGCGTGAACCTGGGCGCGCTGCCCACCAAGGGCCTCACCCTGCCGTTCATGAGCTATGGCGGCTCGGCCATCCTGATGAATCTGGTGGCCATTGCGGTGGTGCTGCGGGTGGATTACGAAAACAAACTGCTCATGCGTGGAGGCCGCGCATGACGGGCCAGCGCGACAAGGTCGCACTCATCATGGCCGGCGGCACGGGCGGCCACATCTTCCCCGGCCTGGCCGTGGCCGAGGAGCTGCGCGCGCGCGGCTGGCAGGTGCACTGGCTGGGCACGCCCGGCAGCATGGAGTCGCGCATCGTGCCGCAGCATGGTTTTGCGCTGCAGACCATCGATTTTTCGGGCGTGCGCGGCAAGGGCCTGGCCACGCTGGCGCTGCTGCCCCTCAAGCTGCTGCGCGCCTTCTGGCAGGCGCTGGCCGTGGTGCGGCGCGTGCGCCCCGACGTGGTGGTGGGCATGGGCGGCTACGTCACCTTCCCCGGCGGCATGATGGCCGTGCTGGCCGGCAAGCCGCTGGTGCTGCATGAGCAGAACTCGGTGGCCGGCATGGCCAACAAGGTGCTGGCTGGCGTGGCCGACCGCATCTTCACCGCCTTCCCCGGCGTGCTGAAAAAGGGCCAGTGGGTGGGCAACCCGCTGCGCGCCGCGTTCACGCGGCAACCCGCCCCGGCCGAGCGCTTTGCCGGGCGCACCGGCCCGCTGAAGCTGCTAGTGGTGGGCGGCAGCCTGGGTGCGCGCGCGCTCAACGAGATCGTGCCGCAGGCGCTGGCGCTCATCCCGGCAGACCAGCGCCCCCAGGTCACGCACCAAAGCGGCGCCACGCAGATCGAGCAACTGCGCGCCAACTACGAGGCGGCGGGCGTGCAGGCCCAGCTGACACCTTTCATCGACGACACGGCCGCGGCCTATGCCGAGGCCGACGTGATCGTCTGCCGCGCGGGCGCCAGCACCGTCACCGAGATCGCCGCCGTGGGCGCGGCCGCGGTGTTTGTGCCGTTTCCGCATGCGGTGGACGACCACCAGACCACCAACGCGCGCTTTCTTGTCGATGCGGGCGGCGGCTGGCTGGTGCAACAGCCCGACCTGACGCCGCGCTGGTTGGCTGAAATGCTATTGAATACAGAGCGCCCCGCGCTGATGGAGCGGGCGCTAAAGGCTAAAACGATGCAGAAAACACAAGCCACCCGCGAGGTGGTCTCCGCGTGCGAGGAGCTGGCCGCATGAAGCAAGCCATTCGCCATATCCACTTCGTCGTGAACCTGCAGCACGCCGACGAGTTGTGCTGCGCCGGGGGCACGCCATGAAGCAGGCCATTCGCCACATCCATTTCGTCGGCGTGGGCGGCTCGGGCATGTGCGGCATTGCCGAGGTGCTGCACAACCTGGGCTACGGCGTGTCGGGCTCGGACCTGTCCGACAGCCCTACGCTGCGCCGCCTGCAGTCACTGGGCGTGGCCACCCACGTGGGCCATGCCGCGGCGCATATCGCGGGCGCGGACGCGGTGGTCACTTCCACGGCTGTGCAGGCCGACAACCCCGAGGTGCTGGCCGCGCGCGAGCGCAAGATTCCCGTGGTGCCGCGCGCGCTGATGCTGGCCGAGCTGATGCGCCTGCGCAAGGGCATCGCCATTGCCGGCGCGCACGGCAAGACCACCACCACCAGCCTGGTGGCCAGCGTGCTGGCCGAGGCGGGGCTGGACCCCACCTTCGTGATCGGCGGGCGCCTGAACAGCGCGGGCACCAACGCCAAGCTGGGCCAGGGCGAGTACATCGTGGTCGAGGCCGACGAGTCCGACGCGTCGTTCCTGAACCTGCTGCCCGTGATGGCCGTGGTCACCAACATTGACGCCGACCACATGGAAACCTATGGCCATGACTTTGGCCGGCTCAAGCAGGCCTTCGTGGACTTTCTGCACCGCATGCCGTTTTACGGCACGGCCATTTTGTGCATCGACAACCCGGCGATCCGCGACATCCTGCCGCTGGTGACCTGTCCGGTGACCAGCTACGGCCTGAGCGAAGGGGCCGAGGTGCGCGCCGTTCAAGTCCGCGCCGTGGGCACGCAGATGCACTTCACGGTGCAGCGGCGCAACGGCGTCACGCTGCCCGATCTGGATGTGGTGCTCAACCTGGCGGGCGAGCACAACGTGCTCAACGCCCTGGCGGCCATTGCCGTGGCCGTGGAGCTGAACGTGCCCGACGCAGCCGTGCTGCGCGCGCTGGCCGGCTTTACCGGCGTGGGACGGCGCTTCCAGCGCCACGGCGACCTGCCCGCGCAGGACGGCGGGCAGTTCACCCTCATCGAGGACTACGGCCACCACCCCGTCGAGATGGCCGCCACCCTGGCCGCAGCGCGCGGCGCCTACCCGGGCCGGCGCCTGGTGCTGGCCTTCCAGCCGCACCGCTACAGCCGCACGCGCGACTGTTTCGAAGATTTTGTGAAAGTGCTCGGCACGGCCGATGCCGTACTGCTGACCGAGGTCTATGCCGCTGGCGAGGCGCCCATCGTCGCCGCCGATGGCCGGTCGCTGGCGCGCGCGCTGCGCGTGGCGGGGCTGGTCGAGCCGGTGTTCATCGACAACGTGGCCGACATGCCCCAGCGCATCGCCACCGGCGCGCGGGGCGGCGACGTGGTGCTGTGCATGGGCGCGGGCTCCATCGGCGGCGTGCCCGCCAAGGTGGTTGAGTTGCTACAAAAAAGTGAGCTGCTAGCGCAGGAAGGACGGGCGCTATGATCCAAAATGACCAAAACATTGATGTGAAGGCGCTGGGCAAGGTGGCCGTGCTGATGGGCGGCACCTCGGCCGAGCGCGAGGTGTCGCTGATGTCCGGCGGCGGCGTGCTGCAGGCGCTGCGCTCGCGCGGGGTGGATGCCCATGCGTTCGATCCGGCGCACAGTGACCTGTCCGAGCTGAAAACCCACGGCTACACCCGCTGCTTCATCGCGCTGCACGGCCGCCACGGCGAAGACGGCACGGTGCAGGGCGCGCTGGAACTGCTGGGCATTCCCTACACCGGCTCCGGCGTGATGGCCTCCAGCATCGCCATGGACAAGATCATGACCAAGCGCATCTGGCGCTTCGAGGGCCTGCCCACGCCCGACTGGCGCCTGGTGGCCAGCAGTGCCGAGACGGCGCAGGCCTTTCAAGAGCTGGGCACGCCCATGATCGTCAAGCCCTCGCGCGAGGGCTCCACCATCGGTCTGACCAAGGTGACCTCGCTGGGCCAGTGCGAGCAGGCCTACCTGCTGGCCGCGCAGCACGACCCCGAGGTGCTGTGCGAGCAGTTCATCGACGGTGACGAGACCACCTGCCCGGTGCTGGGTCAGGGCGGCGAGGCGCGCGCGCTGCCGGTGATCCGCATCGTGGCGCCCGAGGGCAACTACGACTACCAGAACAAATACTTTGCCGACGCCACCCAGTACCACTGCCCCAGCGGACTGAGCGAGGCCGAGGAGCGCGAGATCCAGCGCATCGTCGTGCACGCCTACCGCACGCTGGGCTGCCGCGGCTGGGCGCGTGCGGACATCATGATCCGCAAGAGCGACCGCCAGCCCTTTTTGCTGGAAATCAACACCTCGCCCGGCATGACCGGGCATTCGCTGGTGCCCATGTCGGCCCAGGCCAGCGGCATCAGCTACCCCGACCTGTGCCTGCGCATCCTGGCCAGCGCCTCGCTGGACGCGCTGCAGGGCCGCGCCGGCGCGGCAGGAGGGCAGGAGCAGCCATGACGACCGCCACGCTGCCCGCACCCCTGGACGTGCGCCTGATGAACATGACCGCCACGGTCTTGTTCATCGGCTGCGCCGTGGGCGTGCTGGTGGCGGGCGGGAGCTGGCTGCTGCGCCACCCGGTGTTTGCCATACGGCAGATCGCCGTGGAGGGCGACCCGGTGCACACCAGCGCCATCAGCCTGCGCGCCAACGTGGCGCCGCAGCTGGAGGGCAATTTCTTCACCATCGACCTGCAGGCTGCGCGCCACGCCTTCGAGCAGGTGCCCTGGGTGCGCAGCGCCCAGGTGCGCCGCGAGTTTCCCGCCAGCCTGCGCGTGCAGCTGCAAGAGCATGACGTAGTGGCCTTCTGGGGCGCCGAGGGCAGTGAGGGCAGCGACATGTTGGTCAACAGCCACGGCGAGGTATTTGAGGCCGATGCCGGTGATCTGGAGCAAGGCCGCCTGCCGCGCCTGGTGGGTGTGCCGCAGCGCTCGGCCGAGATCCTGCAGATGTACCAGCGCCTGATGCCAGCGCTGGCGCCGCTGGGCTCGGGGATCGACACGCTGGAGCTCAAAGACAACGGCGGCTGGCGCGTCACGCTGGAAAACGCCGCCGTGCTGGAACTGGGCAGCGGCACCCCCGAGGTGCTGCTGGAGCGCGTGCGCCGGCTGGTCAACACCCTGCCTGCCGTGGCGCAGCAGCAGGGCCGGCGCGTGGATGCGCTGGAGTACGCCGACCTGCGCCATGAAAGCGGTTACGCGCTGCGCCTGCGCGGCGTGACCACGGTGGCCAACGAGGCGCTGCGGGCGGCGGCAGAGAAAGCGGCAGCGAAAGCGGCAGAAAAGGCCGCACAAAAAGCCGCACAAAAAGCCGCCGACCAGGCAGCCCGCAAGGCAGCCGCAGCGCGCACGGAGGCAAAAGCCAAATTGGCGGGACACAACACCCGAGGGGAGGACTGAAAACTATGGCAAGAGAGTACAAAGATGTGGTCGTGGGGCTGGACATCGGCACCGCCAAAGTCATGGCGGTCGTCGCCGAGGTGCTGCCCGGTGGCGAGCTGAAGCTGGCGGGCCTGGGCGTGGCGCCCAGCAACGGCCTCAAGCGCGGCGTGGTGGTCAACATCGACGCCACGGTGCAAAGCATCCAGCAGGCGCTGAAAGAGGCCGAGCTGATGGCCGACTGCAAGATCCAGCGGGTGTACACCGGCATCACGGGCAGCCATATCCGCGGCCTCAACTCCAGCGGCATGGTGGCCGTCAAGGACAAGGAGGTCACGCCGACCGACGTGGCGCGCGTGCTGGAGACGGCCAAGGCCATCAACATCTCCAGCGACCAACGCCTGCTGCTGGTGGCGCCGCAGGAGTTCGTGATCGACGGGCAGGACGTGAAGGAGCCCATCGGCATGAGCGGCATCCGCCTGGAGGCCAAGATCCACATCGTCACCGGCGCGCAGAGCGCGGCCGAGAACATCATCAAATGCGTGCGCCGCTGCGGGCTGGACGTGGAGCAGCTGCTGCTCAACCCGCTGGCCAGCAGCCAGGCCGTGCTGACCGACGACGAGCGCGAGCTGGGCGTGGCCGTGGTGGACATCGGCGCGGGCACCACTGATGTGGCCATCTTCACCGGCGGCGCGATCCGCCACACGGCCGTGATCCCGATTGCCGGCGACCTGATCACCAGCGACATCGCCATGGCGCTGCGCACGCCGACCAAGGACGCCGAGGACATCAAGGTGGAAAGCGGCTACGCCAAGCAGCTGCTGGCCGACCCCGAGGCGCAGGTGGAAGTGCCCGGCCTGGGCGACCGCAACCCGCGCATGCTCAGCAAGCAGGCGCTGGCCGGCGTGATCGAGCCGCGGGTGGAAGAGATCTTCTCGCTGGTGCAGCAGGTGATCCGCGAGTCCGGTTACGAAGAGGTGCTGTCGTCGGGCATCGTGCTGACGGGCGGCAGCTCGGTCATGCCGGGCATGGTGGAGCTGGGCGAGGACATCTTCCTCAAGCCCGTGCGCCGCGGCCTGCCCAAGTATTCGGGGGCGCTGGCCGACATGATCGCCCAGCCGCGTGCGGCCACCGTCATGGGCCTGCTGGAAGAGGCGCGCCAGGCGCGCCTGCGCGGCTTCAAGGTGGCGCAGAAAAGCGGCTCGGTGAAGACCGCTTTCGGCCGCTTCAAGGACTTCATCGTGGGGAACTTCTGACATGAACTACCCATGCCTTTGGATGGCCCGCGCCAGCCCGCACCCCAGACCCCGCGGCCGGTGGCAAAGCACCGGGCCGCCACCTGGCGCGCAACCCGCGCCATACCAACGATTTCCCCTTTTTTCAGCAATTGCAAATCACCCAGTAGTTTCAGGAGCACCATCATGACCATCGAAATGATCGAGTCCGAAGAGTTCAACCAGGGCACGCAGATCAAGGTGATCGGTGTCGGCGGCGGCGGCGGCAACGCTGTCGAGCACATGATTTCGCGCTGCGTGCAGGGCGTGGAATTCGTCTGCGCCAACACCGACGCGCAGGCGCTCACGCGCAGCGCGGCGCACCGCATCATCCAGCTGGGTGGCAGTGGCCTGGGCGCAGGCAGCAAGCCGGCCATGGCCCGCGAAGCCGCAGAGGCCGCCGAAACCGACATCCGCCAGGCGATCCAGGGCGCGCACATGCTGTTCATCACCGCCGGCATGGGCGGCGGCACCGGCACCGGCGCGGCGCCTGTGATTGCGCGCATCGCCAAGGAAATGGGCATCCTCACCGTGGGCGTGGTCACCAAGCCCTTCGACTGGGAGGGTGGCCGCCGCATGAAGAACGCCGACGAGGGACTGGCCGAGCTGGAAGCCAACGTCGATTCGCTGATCGTCGTGCTCAACGAAAAGCTGCTTGAGGTGCTGGGCGACGACATCACCCAGGACGAAGCCTTCGCGCACGCCAACGACGTGCTCAAGAACGCCGTGGGCGGCATCGCCGAGATCATCAACGAGTACGGCCAGGTGAACGTGGACTTTGAAGACGTGCGCACCGTGATGGGCGAGCCCGGCAAGGCCATGATGGGCACGGCCACCGCCAGCGGCCCCGACCGCGCCCGCATTGCCGCCGAGCAGGCCATCGCCTGCCCGCTGCTGGAGGGAATCGACCTGTCGGGCGCCAAGGGCGTGCTGGTGCTGGTGACGGCCAGCAAGGGCAGCCTGAAGCTGTCCGAGTCGCGCCAGGCGATGAACACCATCAACGCCTACGCCTCGCCGGATGCGCATGTCATCTTCGGCGCCGCCTATGACGACAGCCTGGGCGAAGACATCCGCGTGACGGTGGTGGCCACGGGCCTGTCGCGCCAGGGCGCGCGCCGCCAGACCATGCAGGTGGTGCAGGGCAGCTTGCGCACCGGCACCGACAACGTGGCCTACCAGATGCCTGCGGCCGGTGCTGCGCTGGGTGTGCCAGGCGGCATGGTGGGCGGCACGGCCCAGACCGACTACGGCAGCATGGCCGTGCCCAGCGTCTGGCGCACCAACCGCACCCAGGCCGCAGCGCGTGTCGATGCCCTGTCGTCGGGCGGCATGGACGATCTGGAGATTCCGGCCTTTTTGCGTCGGCAGGCTGACTGATTCGGCACTTCCCCCTGAGCGGCTTCGCCGCTTCCCCCATCCCTTTGCGCGCTGCGCGCTCAGGGAAGGGGGATGACGCCAGCGCGGCGGGGCGGCCCTTGCGCGGCATCTTCGGCGTGCGCCGCGCCGGTTTCAGGCACTTTGTTTTTCTATGAAGGTCATAGAGGAACATGGGCGCTCACTTTGAGACCGGGCCACTAAAATGCCCCGATGCTCCAGCAACGCACCATCAAAACCCTGACCCGCGCCGTGGGCGTGGGCCTGCACAGCGGCCAGCGGGTCGAACTGACGTTGCGCCCCGCTGCGGCGGACACGGGCATTGTGTTTCGCCGCGTGGATCTGCCCGAGCCCGTGGACATCCCCATCAACGCCACCGCCGTGGTCGATACGCGCATGGCCTCGACCATCGGCGCAGGGGGCGCCAAGGTGCATACGGTGGAGCACCTCATGTCGGCCTGCGCCGGGCTGGGGCTGGACAACCTCTACATCGACATCACCGCCGAAGAAGTGCCCATCCTCGACGGCTCCTCGGCATCGTTCGTGTTCCTGCTGCAAAGCGCGGGCGTGGAGCTGCAAAACGCGCCCAAGCGCTTCATCCGCGTGAAGCGCACGGTGGAAGTGCGCCAGGGCGAGGGCCAGCAACTCAAGTGGGCGCGCCTGGAGCCCTACCACGGCTTCAAGCTGCGCTTTGACATCGACTTTGCCCACCCGGCCGTCGATTCCACGGGGCAAAGCGTGGAGTTCGACTTTGGCGAGGGCAACTACGCGCGCGACATCGCCCGCGCGCGCACCTTCGGCTTCACCAAGGACGTGGAGGCCCTGCGCTCCAGCGGCCTGGCGCTGGGCGGCGGGCTGGACAACGCCATCGTCATGGACGACTACAAGGTGCTCAATTCCGACGGCCTGCGCTACGACGCAGAGTTTGCCCGGCACAAGATTCTCGACGCCATTGGCGACCTGTACCTTGTGGGCAAGCCGCTGCTGGCGGCCTACAGCGCCTTCCGGTCCGGCCACGCCATGAACAACCAGCTGCTGCGCGAGCTGCTGTCACAGCCTGACGCGTGGGAGGTGGTGAGCTTTGACAATGAGCGCCAGGCACCCGCGGGCTTTGCGCAGCCCGTGCGGGCGTGGTGACATGCTGATCTTCCGCTGGGCCGTGATGCTGCTGCTGATTGCGGCGGGCGTGTCGTTTGCCTTCTTTGTCGCAACCGGCCAGCAGCGCTACAAGCGCTTTGGCCTGGTGATCCTCAAATGGACGGTCATTGCGGCGTTCATGTTTTTTCTGGTGCTTATCCTGGAGCGTGTGCTGTAGCGCTTGCCGCGCGTCAAGTCACCTATACTCGCCCCCGCTCCGGGGTGCACGTAGAAATGATTTTCTGGGCGTGCTGAGATGGCGGACCTGACCGCCGGAACCGCGAACTTGATCTGGGTAATGCCAGCGTAAGAAGAGCTGCAGTCGAATGGGGAGAGGGCCGCGCGCACCCGCCAGGGGGCGCTCAGGCTTTTGCCATGCGATCGATAGCGGAGCAATTCCATCCATCCCTGATGAAGGAGCTGCCCGCCATGAATGCCCCCGACAAGTTCGCCAGCCTGCTGGCCCTCACGCGCGAACCGTTTCCCGCCTCCACCAAGTCCTACCTCACGGGCAACCATCCCGGCCTGCGTGTGCCCGTGCGGGATATCCAGCTCACCAACGGCGAGGTGGTCAGCGTCTATGACACCTCTGGCCCCTACACCGACCCTGCCGTGCAGATCGACGTGCGCAAGGGCCTGGCCAGCGTGCGCGGCGAATGGATCGCCGCGCGAGGCGACACCGAAAGCTACGAGGGCCGCGTGCGCAAGGCGCTGGACGACGGCCAGAAGGCCGAGGACGGCGACCGGCTGGCCCAGCTGCGTGCCGAAGCCGCTGCCCTGCAACGCCAGCCCTTGCGCGCCAGGAGCGGCGCCAACGTCACGCAAATGCACTACGCCAAGCGCGGCATCATCACCCCCGAAATGGAATACGTGGCCCTGCGCGAAAACGGCCGCCGCGAATGGATGGCGCAATACCAGCAGGACGCCGCGCGCGAGCAGCGCCTGGCCGGCAACCCGATGGGCGCCAGCATCCCCAAGATCATCACGCCCGAGTTCGTGCGCGACGAGGTGGCGCGCGGCCGCGCCATCATCCCGGCCAACATCAACCACCCCGAGGTGGAGCCCATGGCCATCGGGCGCAACTTCAAGGTCAAGATCAACGCCAACATCGGCAACTCGGCCGTCACCTCCAGCATCGAGGAAGAGGTGGAAAAGCTCGTCTGGGCCATCCGCTGGGGCGCGGACAACGTGATGGACCTGTCCACCGGCAAGAACATCCACACCACGCGCGACTGGATCGTGCGCAACTCGCCCGTGCCGATTGGCACGGTGCCCATCTACCAGGCGCTGGAAAAGGTGGGCGGCATTGCCGAGGACCTGACCTGGGAGATCTTCCGCGACACCCTGGTCGAGCAGGCCGAGCAGGGCGTGGACTACTTCACCATCCACGCCGGCGTGCGTCTGGCCTACATCCACCTCACGGCCAACCGCCGCACCGGCATCGTCTCGCGCGGCGGCTCCATCATGGCCAAGTGGTGCATGGCGCACCACCGCGAGAGTTTTTTGTACGAGCACTTCGAGGACATCTGCGACATCATGAAGGCGTACGACGTGTCGTTCAGCCTGGGCGACGGCCTGCGCCCCGGCTGCGCGTCCGATGCCAACGACGAGGCGCAGTTTGCCGAGCTGCACACCCTGGGCGAGCTGACGCAAATCGCCTGGAAGCACGACGTGCAGACCATGATCGAAGGCCCCGGCCACGTGCCCATGCACATGATCCAGGCCAACATGACCGAGCAGCTCAAGACCTGCCACGAGGCACCGTTCTACACCCTGGGCCCGCTGACCATCGACATCGCCCCCGGCTACGACCACATCGCCAGCGCCATTGGCGCCGCGATGATTGGCTGGATGGGCACGGCCATGCTGTGCTACGTCACGCCCAAGGAGCACCTGGGCCTGCCCGACCGCGATGACGTCAAGCAGGGCATCATCGCCTACAGGATCGCAGCCCATGCGGCCGACGTGGCCAAGGGCCACCCGGGCGCGCGCGCGCGCGACGATGCGCTGAGCCAGGCGCGCTTTGACTTCCGCTGGCAAGACCAGTTCAACCTGGGTCTGGACCCCGAGACTGCGCAGCAATACCACGACGAGACCCTGCCCAAAGACTCGGCCAAGGTGGCGCACTTTTGCAGCATGTGCGGGCCCAAGTTCTGCTCGATGAAGATCACGCAGGAAGTGCGTGACTTTGCCGCCGCCAAGGGCGTGGCCGAGGCGCAAGCGCTACAAGAGGGCCTGCAGGCCAAGGCCCAGGAGTTCAACCGCACGGGCGGCGAGCTGTACGTGCCCATTCACCCCGCCAGCTGAAAACCAAGGGTTGGGTCAATGGCTCACCCCCCGTTTTCCGTGGCGCTGCGCGCACCGCATGACACTGGCGCGACCCAGGCGAGAGCCACCGCGCAAGGGCCGCCCCGCCGCGCTGGTGGCGTCCACCTGCCCGCATTGCGCAGCAATGCGAGAGCGGGGGGAAGCGACGCAGTCGCACAGGGGGGTGTCCTTATTCAATAACTGCGCCCGCCCTTGTACATGGCGTGCTGGCGCCGCGCCAGTTGCGTCACCTCGCCCACGCGGGCCATGGCTGCGCCCGCGTGGGCGTGGGTAATGGCCAGGCCCAGGGCGTCTGCGGCGTCGGTGCCCGGCAGGCCGGGCAGCTCCAGCAGGCGGCGCACCATTTCCTGCACCTGGCTCTTGGCCGCGCGGCCGTGGCCCACCACGGCTTTTTTCATTTGCAGGGCGGTGTATTCGGCCACCGGCAGGTTGGCATTGACCAGCGCGGTCAGCGCCGCGCCGCGCGCCTGGCCCAGCAGCAGCGTGGACTGCGGGTTGACGTTGACAAACACAATCTCCACCGCCGCCGCGCCGGGCTGGTAGCGCGCCGCAACCTCGCTGATGCCGTCAAACAGCACCTTGAGCCGACCCGGCAGATCCCCCAATGCGAGGCCCGAGGCACGCCCTGTCGTGCGGATGGTGCCGCTGGCCACATAGCGCAGGCGATGGCCGTCCACGTCCACCACGCCAAAGCCCGTGGTCTGCAGTCCGGGGTCGATGCCAAGGATTCTCATTGCTCTCTTTTCAATAGCTGCTCACGCTTGTCTTTACTGGCTTGGGATCGATTCTGTTTCAAAACCGTAGTGTGAGCCGCTCATGGCAGCTCGCTGCGCCCCATGCGCGCCAGCAGCGCCCGCGTGCGGCCTGCCAGATAGGCGGAGCCGGGCGTTTTCTCGTAGCGCTTGGGCGCGGGCAGCATCACGGCCAGGCGGGCGGCCTCGGGCGCGGTGAGCTGGCGGGCGCTTTTGCCAAAGTAGTGCCGGGCTGCGGCCTCGGCGCCGAACACGCCCGCGCCCCATTCCACGTTGTTCAGGTAGATCTCCAGGATGCGCTGCTTGGGCAGCAGCTGCTCCAGCGCCAGGGTCAGCACAAACTCTTGCCCCTTGCGCACCAGGTTGCGCTCGCCCGACAGCAGCAGGTTCTTGGCCAGCTGCTGGGTGATGGTGCTGCCGCCGCGGATGCGCGGCGCGCGGGCGGTGGGGCGGCTGGCGGCCTGGGCTTCGGCGCGGGCGTTGCGCTCCCAGGCTTTTTCGATCGCGTCCCAGTCCACGCCGTCGTGGTTGACGAAGTTGTCGTCCTCTGCCGCGACCACGGCGCGCTTGAGGTGGTCGGAGATCTGCGCGTACGGCACCCACTGCTGGCGCCAGCGCAGACCGCCACCCTGGGCGATTTGTGCCCAGGCTTCCGAACGCTGGAAGGTGGTGGATTCAGGGTTGATGACCACCATGGCCGCGATGCGCGCCACAAAAAACAGCTGCAGCGCCAGCAGTGCCAGCGCCACCAGGGCGATCCAGCGCAGCAGGGGGCGCATTTCAGTTTTTCACCACGCGTTGCACGACGTGCGACCCATGCAACTGGCGCAACGCAGGCCAGCGGCGCAGCCGCTCAGGGGAATGTTTCATTTCAGGCCCCCGCAGCGATGGCCGTACGCAGCTCCTGCAGCACCTGGGCCGACGGCGGGCGCACGCCGCGCCACAGCTGGAAGGCCTCGGCCGCCTGCTCTACCAGCATGCCCAGTCCGTCGCGCGCGGTGGCGCCGTGGGCCGTGGCCCAGTCCAGAAAGCCTTGCGCTGCGGGGCCGTACATCATGTCGTAGGCCAGGCTGCCGGGGCGCAGCACGCTGGCGGGCACGGGTGCCGGGCTGCCTTCCAGGCTGCTGGCGGTGGCGTTGATGATGACATCAAAATCTGCCTCTGGCGCTTGTATGTCAAGCGCCAGTAGCTCAGTTTTTTGTAGCATGGCCAGCGCCGCATGGCTGGCGACCAGCGCGTGCGCGCGCCCGGCCGTGCGGTTGACCACGGCCACGCGCCGGGGCTGCTGCTGCAGCAGCGGGCCCAGCACGCCGGCCGCGGCGCCGCCCGCGCCCACCAGCAGCACGTCGCGCCCGGCCAGGGGCACGCCCGCGCCTTGGGTAATGTCGGCCACCAGGCCCAGTCCGTCGGTGTTGTCGGCGTGGATGCGGCCACCGTCGTCAAAAACCAGCGTATTGGCCGCGCCGGCCAGTTGCACGCGCTCGCTGCGGGTGGTGGCCAGTTGCGCGGCCTGCAGCTTGAAAGGCACGGTGATGTTGCAGCCGCGCCCGCCCTGCGCTGCGAAGTCGTGCAGCGCCTGGGCAAAGCCGTCCAGTGCCACCTGCCGGCGCTCGTAATGCAGGGCCTGGCCCGTCAGCTGGGCAAAGCGTTCATGAATCCAGGGCGAGCGGCTGTGGGCGATGGGGTTGCCCATCACGCAGTAGAGATCGGTGAGGGGGGTCATCAGCGCACGTCGGTCTGCAGGGTCTGGTCTCGCGTGAACTTGAAGCGCGAGACCACGGCAATCTGGTCGGCCTTGGCGCGCATCGCCGGGCCGAAGTGGCCAAACGGCCCCGCGGCGCGGGCGATGGCCTCGGCGCGGCTGTCCAGCAGGCGGTTGCCCGAGCCCTGCACCACCTCGGTGGCCAGCACCTGGCCGTCGTGGTTGACGGTGACGATCATGATCAGCTCGCCGTACAGCTTCTGGCCGCCTTGTTCCGGGAAGTTCTGCGTGCCCTTGTCTTCCACCTTGCGGCGCAGCGCGTCGTAATAGATGGCATAGACCTCCTCGCGCGTGGCGGGGCTGATGTAGCGCTTGCGCGGGCGGGCGTTTTCTTCGTTGATGCGCTTTTCGATCTCGGCCAGCAGCTTGACCAGCTGGCGGCGCTTTTCGTCCTGCTCCTCGCGGTCGGCGCTCTGGCTGGGCTTGCGCGGGTCGGGTTCGGGCATCACGGCCAGTTGCCGGCGCAGCTGGGCCAGCAGCTGTGCTTGCTGCTCCTGCATCTGATCCATCTTGCGCTGGGCATCTTCCAGGTCGTCGCCAATGGCATTGAGGGCCGAATAGGGCAGGGGGCTGGTGGCGCGGCCCTGTGCGGCGTCGCCCCCGCCGGCCAGCGACGCCTGGGCGATGGCCTGGGCCTGGTCGGGGCGCTCAGCGGATTTGGCGTTGACCAGGATCACCTCGAGCGGCGTGTCCTGGAACACACGGTTGAAGCCCTCGGGATCGACAAAGCGCACCGTGAGCAGCATGGCGTGCACGGCAACCGACACGGCCAGCGCAATCTGCAGCGTGGTCAGGCGTTGGAGCAGGGCCGGGATTTTCATCGTCAGGCAATCCCCAGGGGGCAAAAGGCCGCCACGGGCAAGTGGCAAACGGCGTGGCGGCGTGGCGTGCGGGCGGTGTTCACGGCGCCCGATTATCAGTGGTGCCGCTGGCGCCATCGCCTTCGGCTTCGTTGACATCCACCGCAATGGCGATGGGGCCGGCCACGGCTTCTTCGTCGCCCTCGTCCTCGTCCACCGGGCCGTCGTCGCTGGCATCCTGCGGATCGTCCAGCCGCGCGAGCAGGGTGCCGGCCACGTCCAGCGTGATCTCGTCGATCTCGCCCAGCTTCACGCGCACGCGGGCGCCGCGCGGCAAGGCTTGTGCGCCCAGCACGGGCAGCACCAGCGGCAGGGTGTCGGCGCGCACCAGGAAGCTGCCGTTGGGCCCCTCCTTGAACACGGTGGCGTCCAGCTCGGTGATCTGGTTTTGCTGCAGGTACTTCAGCGTCCAGAAGCGTTCCATGCCGGCCTGGTAGCCGTTGTAGGCGCTGTAGGCGGCATCAAAGCTGCTGATGATGGAAAACAGCTCGGCGTCCTTGGGCTTGAAGGGCGCTGCCAGCGCGGCGGTCTTGCCGTGGCGCGCGCAGGCAATGATCTGCCACTGGTTCACCAGATCGACATAGCGGCGCAGCGGTGACGTGGCCCAGGCATAGCTTTTGACGCCAATGCCCGCGTGCGGCAGCGCCTTGGTGGACATGCGCACCTTCACGCCCGGCGCCAGGCTGGCCTGGCTGCGGTAGATGCCCGGCACGCCGTGGTCGGCCAGCATGTTGCCCCAGGTGCTGTTGGCGACGATGGCGGCCTCGGCCACGATCAGGTCCAGCGGCGCGCCGCGCTTGCGCGTGCCGATGCGCACGATCTCGCTGCCGTCGGGTTCATTCTTGCCGTTGCCTTCCAGGCGGAAGTTGTAATCGGGCCGGTTGAAGGTCTCGGGCTTGCCGCGCACCACCTCGCGCTGGGCCTTGAGCTGCTTGGCCAGGCGGTGCAAAAACGATAGCTGTTCGCGCAGGTCCAGCAAGGGCTGGGGCGTGTTTTCATGTTGAATGGACGGGTCGGCCAGCCATTCTTCGGTGACGATGTGGTCCAGCTGGTCGTGGCGCAGGTTCACGCTGACAGGCACGCGCTCCAGGCGTGTCTCGGTGGCGGTGATGGCCAGCGTGGCCTCGTCGATCGTCACGTACAGCGACACGGCCGGGTTGGCGCGGCCCTCGTCCAAGGTGTAGATCTGCACCACGTCGTCGGGCAGCATGGTGATCTTGTAGCCCGGCATATAGACGGTGGACAGGCGCGTGCGCCCCAGCTTGTCCAGCTCGCCGCCGGGTTGAATGGCCAGGCCCGGCGCGGCAATGTGGATGCCCAGCGTCACCGTGCCGCTGCCCAGGCCCTGTACCGACAGGGCGTCGTCGATCTCGGTGGTCTGCGAATCGTCGATGGAGTAGGCCTGCACGTTGGCCAGCGGCAAATCTGCGGGCGGTTGCGGCGCGGTAACGGCCGGAAAGCCCGTGCCCTTGGGGAAGTTGTCGAACAGAAAGCGCTTCCAGTGGAACTGGTAGCTGGAATCGATCGCGCCTGCGGCCTGCAGCAGATCCAGCGGCGCCCTTTGCGCGCTGCGGCTGGCGTCCACCACGGCCTTGTATTCGGGCGCGTTCTTGTCGGGCTTGAACAGGATTTTGTAGAGCTGCTCGCGCACGGGCTGCGGGCAGCGGCCGGCCACCAGCTCGGCCGCCCAGGCGTCGATCTGCGCCTGGATCTGCTTTTTCTTTTCGATGGCGGCCAGGGCCTGTTGCAGGATTTCGGGGGCGGCTTTTTTGAAACGCCCCTTGCCCGCCCGGCGAAAGTAGTGCGGCGCCTCAAACAGCGCCACCAGCATGCCGGCCTGCTCGGTGACGGGCGCGTTGGCAGAAAAATAGTCGCGCGCCAGGTCGGCAAAGCCAAACTCGTCTTCGGGCGCGAACTCCCAGGCCAGCGGCAGCTCCACGCCGGCGGCGATGGCGCGCGCCTGCGCCAGCAGCTCGGCCGGGGCGGGCTTGTCGAACTTCAGCAGGATGTTGGCGGCCTTGACCTTGACGCGCTTGCCCGAGTCGAGCTCGATTTGCGCGGAGGTGTCGGCTTCGGAGAGGATGCGGCCCGCCAGGAACTTGCCGGCTTCGTCGAACAGTGCGTGCATAGGGGCGCGATTTTCCCACGGCGGGGCCGCGGCTTTTGCGCCAACCTGCGCCAGTCCGGGAATAGCTACTGTTTTGATAGCTGTCAGCGTCTGATGGACGGGCGCCAGGGGCTTTGACGGCACCCGCTTGACGGCCACCACGGCCGCGCCGGTGGTCCGTGCCTATGATGTGCGCCACCATGCCGTGCCTGTCTGCCACGAACCTGCCATTCCTGATTGCGCCCACGCGCCTGCCGCCGCCCTGCCATGCGTGTTGATATTGCACCTTTGATGGCGCTGGCCGTGGCGCTGCCCTTTGTCTTTGGCGTCACCCAGGCGCCGTACTCCAACTTCTGGCCGTTGATGGCCAGCGGCGCCTGCGCCTGGCTCATCGCCGCTTGCGCCTGGACGGGCGCCTGGCGGCCGGATGCGCAGCGCCTGGGGCGCAGTCTGGCGGCGGGCCTGGTGCTGGCGGCGCTGATGGCCGCGGTCATCGGCCTGGTGCAGTTTTTTGTGGGCGACCCCGGCTGGGAGCCCTGGGTGCATCCTTCCGTGCCGGGGCAGGCGCTGGGCAACCTGCGCCAGCGCAACCAGCAGGCCACGCTGCTGGCGCTGGGGGTGTGGGCCTTGCTGTGGTGGGTGGCGCGGCTGCAGGCCGGGGGCGCGGCGCTGTCCGATCAGCGCGGCCCGCAGCGCTGGCTGGCGCTGGTGGCGGCGTCGCTGGTGCCCTGGGCGCTGGCGGCGCTGGCCGCGTCCGGTGCGGCCACGGCGTCGCGCACGGGGGCGTTGCAATGGCTGATGGTGCTGGTGCTGCTGTGGTGGTGGCGCAGCAGCGGTGCGCTGGCGCTGGTGGTGGGCGCGGTGGGTGTGGCGCTGTATCTGCTGGCGGCCTGGTGGCTGCCGCAGTATCTGATGCAAGTCACCGGTGTGCAGATGGAGGGCCTGTTCGTGCGGCTGGCCGGCGAGTCGCGCGCCTGTACCAGCCGCACCGCGCTGTGGTCCAACGTGCTGCAGCTGATTGCCCAGCGGCCCTGGACCGGCTGGGGCTGGGGCGAGCTGGACTACGCGCACTACATCACCCCGTTTGCGAGCGAGCGTTTTTGCGTGCTGCTGGACAACGCGCACAACCTGCCGCTGCACCTGGCGGTGGAGCTGGGCCTGCCGGCCGCGCTGGCGCTGTGCGGCCTGCTGCTGTGGGCGCTGTGGCGCGCCCGGCCCTGGCGCGAGGCGCAGCCCCACCGCCAGCTGGCCTGGGGCGTGCTGGCCATCGTGGGCCTGCACAGCCTGCTGGAGTTTCCGCTGTGGTACGGGCCGTTTCAGCTGGCCACCGCGCTGGCCGTGCTGGTGCTGCTGGAGCCCCTGGCCCGGCGCGCGGCGTGGTGGCGCCGGGGCGGCGGGCAGGGGGGCGGTTTTTCAGTGGGCCGGGTGCTGGCGGGTGCCGCGCTGCTGGCTGCGCTGGTGTGGGCTGGCCTGCTGGTGCGCGACTACGACCGCGTGAGCGCGCTGTACCGCCCCGCGGCCGAGCGCCCGGCGGCCCTGCGCGGCATGACGGCGGCCGATGTGGCGCGGCAGGTGTGGTTCTTTCAGGCGCCGGCGCAGTTTGCGCAGCTGACCACCACGGCGGTCACGCCCGCCAATGCGCCGCAGATGCACACCCTGGCGCAGCAGCTGCTGCACTACTCGCCCGAGCCGCGCGTGATCGAAAAGCTGATCGCCAGCGCCCAGTTGCTGGGCCTGCAGGACGATGTGGCGCTGCACACCGACCGCTACCGCCGCGCCTATCCACGCGACTTTGAACGCTGGCAGCGCGGCACAGCAGCTGGCGGCGCGCCGTTGCAGTGATCCGGCTTGGCGTGTCAGCCCGGGTTTCCCAGGCCATCACCCAAGCCGTCCTCCAGGCCGCAAAAGGCCAGCACCCCGGGCAGATGCGCGGCAAAGTCGCTCAGCGCATGGTCGCCGCCGGGCAGCACGCGCTGGCGGGCCTGCGGGTAGCGGGCCACCATCTCGCGCCAGTCCAGCACCTCGTCGCCCTGCGCGGCAATCAGCAGCTGCGGCCCGGCGGGCGGCTGGTGGCGCACGTCCAGCGTCTGCAGCTCGCCGATGAACTCGGGCCGGAAGAAAAAGCGCTCCTCGGGGTTGTGCCAGGCGGTCTGCTCGCCGATGTGGCGCGCCAGATCGCGCGCGGGGTTCACGGCGGGGTTGAGCAGCACGCTGGCGCAGCGCGCGTGCTGCGCCACCCAGCTGGCGTAATAGCCGCCCAGCGATGAGCCGATCACCGCCATGGCCGGCCCCTGTGGCCAGTCGGCAATGCCACGCGCCACCAGCGCCATGGCCTCGCGCGGCGAGGGCGGCAGCTGCGGGCACCAGAAAGTCACTTCGGGGCGGTGACGGGCCATGTGCGCGGCCACCAGACGGGCTTTGGTGGACTGGGGCGATGAGCGAAAGCCGTGCAGGTACAGCAGGTGGGTGGTGGGCATGGAGGGCAAGGGCAGAAAATCAGGGCGGTTGCGGCGTGCGGGCCAAGTTTCAATCCAGGGCCAAAGAATAATGGCAGGCGCGTGCCGCCTCGATGGCGACGACGATGGAGGCACGCACCTGCGGGCTGTTTTTCCAGCAGTTCGATCCGGTGAGCTGCGCGTCGCGCGCCAGGTGCGCCAGCGACTCGATTCCATCTGTACAAGACGCGCGATCACTGTGGAGCCAACGCCTGTGACGGCCAGCAGGGCGCGGCGCTTACTGAGGCTGAGGGCATGGGCTGGTTCCGGTTCCTTCGGGCGCTGGTGTTTCAGGCCATGGCTTCGATTTTGTGGCCGTCCAGGTCGTGTACGAAGCAGCCGTCATAGGCGTCGCTGTGCTCTGGGTGCGGGCCGGGCGGGCCGTCGCAGCGGCCGTCGTGGATCAGCGTGGCCTGGTGGAAGGCATCTACCTGTGCGTTGTTATCGGTCAGAAACGCGATGTGCACGCCGTTGGCGGTCTGCGCCGGTTGCATGTCGTGCGGGTGCTGATTCCAGAACTCGGGGAATGCGCGGCCATAGGCGACGGCCTGATGCTCGCTCCAGTCATGCACGCGGCCAATGCCGAGCGCGACCAGCACGGCGTCGTAAAAGGCCACGGCCTCGCTGAAGCGGTTGGTGTCCAGCGAGACGTGGGACAGCGGCAGGCGATCATGGCCGCAACCAGCGCGTCGGCGTCGGGCGCGGGGTTCAGGCGCTGGTAGCTGGCGACGGCCCGCATGCCGGCCGCGTCAGCCCTTCGGCCAGCCAGCCGAACACCAGGCGCATGCGGCGGGACGTGCGCAGCTCGCGGTGCGTCACCAGCCAGAGCGGGAATTCGATCGGCGGCATGTCGTCGAGCACGCGTACCACGTCCGGCGTGGCGGCGGCGATTTCGTCCAGCATGAAGCCGATGCCCAGCCCCTGCCGCACCAGCGCCCATTGCACGGTGCTGTTCTCGGCATGGCAGGTGAAGCTGGCGCTGTCCACCGGTAGGCCGTGGGCGCGCAGATAGGCCAGGTAATGGCCGCCGCGGTCGCTGCCGACAAAGGGCAGTGCGGTGGCCTCGTCGGCGCGGCGCGGGTGGCCGTGCGCCAGCGCCCAGTCGCGCGACGCGTAGGCGTGCGCGGTGCATTGCCGCAGCAGGCGCGCGATCAGGTCTGGCTGCTGGGGTGGCACGTGGCGCACGGCGATGTCGGCCTCGCGCCGGCGCAAATCGCTCAACGCGTTGGAGGCGATCAGCTCGACCGTGATGCCCGGCGCCCGGGCGCGAATGGTCTTGACGAGCGGCGGCAACAGGTAGGTGGCCACCATGTCGCTGGCCGACACGGTGACCACGCCTTCCACCGCCTGCGAGCGCCCGGTGGCCGCCAGTGCCAGTGCGTCGGCGGCGGCGCCCATGGCGCGCGTGTGCTCCAGCAGGTCGAGCCCGGACTCGGTCAGCGCCATGGCCTTGCCGACGCGCTCGAACAGTGTCACGCCCAGGCTGGCCTCGAGGGCGGCAACCTGGCGGCTCAACGTCGGCTGCGTCAGTCCCAGCTTGCGTGCGGCAGCCGAGAGCGAGCCGCATTCGGCCGTTTCCAGGAAGGCGTGCAAGTGGTTCCAGTCGGGCTGATTCATGCAAAAAAGTATATCGCTATTGATTTTCTTGTGGATTTCATGCATTCAAGTATGGAACTACTATGTCGGCATGTCTTCTCCCTGCTTTAACGCATTCCCTCGCCCCGTTGGCGCGCCGCTGGCCGGCGCACGCCAGGCGCGCTTTTGGAATCGCATTGCGCGCCGCTATGCGGACGCAGCCATCGCCGATTTGGCCGGTTACGAACGCACGCTGGATTGCGTGAGCGCCCTGCTGTCGCCCGAGCATGTCGTGCTGGAGATCGGCTGCGGCACTGGCGCCACGGCGCTGCGCCTGGCGCCAGCGGTCGGACGCTGGCTGGCCACCGACGTGTCGCCCGCGATGATCGACATCGCCCGCGATCGGCTGGCGGCCCAGTCAACGCCGGGCCTGGACTTTGCCGTGGCCGATGCCGACGCGATGGCTTTCGACACGGCGGCGCACGACCGGGTGCTGGCCTTCAACGTGCTGCATTTGGTGAGCGACCTCGAGCGCGTGCTCACGGGCGTGGCGCACACGCTGCGTGCCGGCGGGCTGTTCATCGCCAAGACGCCGTGCATCGCCGAGATGAATCCGCTGCTGGCGTTGGCTGGTGTGCCGGTGATGCGGGCGCTGGGCCTGGCGCCGCCGCTGCTGCGGCTGGATGAGTCGCGCCTGTGCGCCGCGCTGCGGCGCGCCGGGCTGGAGGTGATCGCCATTGAGCGGCACGGCACGCGCGGTCGCGACGCTCGGCCATTCATCGTCGCGCGCAAGCCGGGTTGAGCGGTGGCGCTGTTCTCGTTTGTTCAATCCGCGAATCGGAGTTTTCATCATGTCAGTTCTTCGGCACCTTCGCCATGTTTCATGCCAGCGCCCAGCCGTTGCGGCCGCCGCGCTCGCCGCGCTCGCGCTTTCCGGCTGCGGCGGCGGCAGCGACGACGACGCGGCTGGCCCGTTTCGAGTCGGCGGCACCCTGACTGGCCTGGGCGCCGGTCACGTGCTGGTGCTGCGCAACAACGGCGGCGACGATCTGCGCCTCGACGCCAACGGCCCGTTTGTCTTCGGCGCCCGACTGGCCAGCGGCGCCACCTATGACGTCACTGTCAAGACCCAGCCCGATGGGCAGACCTGCGGTGTGACCCGGGGCAGCGGCACGGTGAGGGACGACGTGGACACCATCGCGGTCGCCTGCGCGGGTAGCACCGGCTCGCCGGTCGCGTCGGGCACGGCGGCGCTGGAAGGCGAGTGGATCAATCCCAAGGTGTGCTCGCCGATGGGCGGTGGCCAGTCGGCGCGCCAGATGGTGACGATTGTTCGGAGCAGCGACAGCGTGGTGAACTATCACGCCGGCACGCTGGTTTACGCCACGCCCGACTGTCGGGGGGGCGGCAACGCGCTCGTCAGTCCGGTGGGTACCGTCACGTTTTCGCGCATCGAGGGCAATGCTACCGTCGCCGCGCACTGGGGAAGCTGGCGCCAGATCACTGGCGCCGCCGCGGCCGTTGTTTGGGCCAAACCCGGCAACGACACGCTGTGCCTGCTTGGTGACGAGACGCCGTCCATCCTGCCCACACTCGACCGTGTCGCGCAGGCCGCGGCTGTGCTGGCGCAGCACAACGGCTGCCATGTGCGGCGTTGAAGCGGGCATGGCTGGCTGGCGCGCCGCCCTCGCGCCGGCGCTGGTTGGCGGCGCGCTGCTGGCCGGCTGCGCCAGCACGACGGTGGCATTCGACCCGCCCCAGCCGGCCGCGCTGTGCGAGCCAGACGCTGCCGCACGCGTGCTTTGGGCATCGCGCTGGCGCGTCGACCAGAAGGACGTGGCAGCGCGCGAGAGGGCGGCCGAGGACGGGCTGCGGATTTTCCTCCTCGCCGACGGCTGCTTCGCGCGCGCCGAACTGCGGCGGGTGGAGGCGCTGGACGCAGTCCTGCAGGCCGAGCGCGCCCGCGCATCATCGGACGGTGTCGTGATGCTCGGCATCGAGATCCAGGAGCTGGGCCCAATCGTGCGGCTGTTCGCATCACCCGCGCTGGTCGAGGGCGGCACCCAGGTGGTGTTTCGCGTGCTGAGCCATCCGTCGCACGGCGCCGCGGTTGCGCAGGCGTTCACCGTTCGCTGGCAAAACGGCGGTCCGGGCGTCATCAAGGGCGTCGAGCACCTGCGCGACGACATGCGCGCGGCGCTGCGCAGCGGCTTGCGTGATCGTTGACGCGCCGCCGCGGGTGCACGCCCGATAATCGCGCCCATGTCCGCCGTTTTCGACCAACCCTCGCCCCTGCGGCGCATCCTGCCGCTGCTGCGCGGCTTTGACTGGCCGCTGCTGCTGCTGCTGCTGGCGCTGTCCTCCATCGGCCTGGTGGCCATGTATTCGGCGGGCTACGACCACGGCACGCGCTTTTACGACCACGGGCGCAACATGCTGCTGGCCGCCGGCATCCTGTTCGTGGTGGCGCAGGTGCCGCCGCAGCGGCTGATGATGCTGGCCGTCCCTCTCTACACCCTGGGCGTGGTGCTGCTGGTGGCGGTGGAGCTGTTCGGCATCACCAAGAAGGGGGCGACGCGCTGGATCAACGTGGGCGTGGTGGTGCAGCCCAGCGAGCTGATGAAGATCGCCATGCCCCTGATGCTGGCATGGTGGTTCCAAAAGCGCGAAGGCCAGCTGCGCGCGCTGGACTTTGTGGTGGCGCTGGCGCTGCTGCTGATTCCCGTGGGGCTGATCATGAAGCAGCCGGATCTGGGCACATCTTTGCTGGTGCTGGCCGCCGGGCTGTCGGTGATCTTCTTTGCGGGCCTGCCCTGGAAGCTGGTGGCGCCGCCGGTGCTGGCGGGTGCCGTGGGTATTGCGCTCATCGTCTGGTTCGAGCCGCAGCTGTGCGCCGATGGCGTGGACTGGAGAGTGCTTCACGAATACCAGCGCCAGCGCGTGTGCACGCTGCTGGATCCCACGCGTGACCCGCTGGGCAAGGGCTTTCACATCATCCAGGGCATGATCGCCATCGGCTCGGGCGGGGTGTGGGGCAAGGGCTTCATGGCGGGGACGCAGACGCACCTGGAGTTCATCCCAGAGCGCACCACCGATTTCATCTTTGCCGCCTTCTCCGAAGAGTTCGGCCTGGCGGGCAACATCACGCTGATCGTCTGCTTCATCTTGCTGGTGTGGCGCGCCCTGGCGCTGGCGGTGGGTGCCACCACGTTGTTTGGCCGCCTCATGGCGGGGGCCGTGGCGATGATCTTTTTTACCTACGCCTTCGTGAACATGGGCATGGTCAGCGGCATCTTGCCCGTGGTGGGCGTGCCGCTGCCGTTTGTGAGCTATGGCGGCACGGCCATGGTGACGCTGGGGCTGGCGCTGGGGGTGCTGATGTCGGTGGCCCGCGCGCAGCACCAGACCGTGCAGAAGCCGCCGCAGTCCTTGCAGATGCCGTAAGGGGCGTTTGCCCGCCAACCCGCCCGGTGCGCGGGGGCGTTGGCCGCTGCCTACAATCACTGCATGATTTCCCGCGAACCCACCATCGAACGCTTGGGCCTGGCCCGCGAGCTGCTGCTCACCCCCTTCGGCCTGGACGAGTCCCACCTCTCCCGCGCCCTGGCTGAGATCCGCGCGCACCGCGTGGATGATGCCGATCTGTACTTCCAGTACACCCGCAGCGAGGGCTGGAGCCTGGAGGAGGGCATCGTCAAGACGGGTTCGTTCTCCATCGATCAGGGCGTGGGCGTGCGTGCCGTCAGCGGCGAGAAAACCGCGTTTGCCTACTCCGACGACATCTCCGAGGCCTCCTTGCTGGACGCGGCCCGCACGGTGCGCTCGATTGCGTCGGCATCCCGGTCCGGCAAGGTGCGTGTGGGCGCCAAAAAGATAGCGAGCAGCCGCAGCCTCTACCCTGGCATCGACCCCATCGCCTCGATGGACAGCACGGCCAAGGTGCAATTGCTGGAGCGCGCCGAGCAGCGCGCTCGCGCCAGGGACCCCCGCGTAGTGCAGGTCATGGCCGGGCTGGCCAGCGAGTACGACGTGGTGCTGGTGGCCCGCGCAGACGGCACCCTGGCGGCCGACGTGCGCCCGCTGGTGCGCATGTCGATCACTGTCATCGCCGAGCAGGGCGAGCGCCGCGAGATGGGTTCCGCCGGTGGCGGCGGGCGCTTTGGACTGGCGTACTTCAGCGACGAGCAGATCGCCCAGTACGTCGATGAAGCCGTCAACGCCGCCCTGGTCAACCTGGAGTCGCGCCCCGCGCCCGCTGGCGAGATGACCGTGGTGCTGGGCCCCGGCTGGCCCGGCGTGCTGCTGCATGAGGCCGTGGGCCACGGGCTGGAGGGCGACTTCAACCGCAAGGGGTCGAGCGCCTTCAGCGGCCGCATCGGCCAGCGCGTGGCGGCCAAGGGCGTCACCGTGCTGGACGACGGTACCATCGCCGACCGGCGCGGCTCGCTGAACGTGGACGACGAGGGCTACGCCACGCAGCGCAACGTGCTGATCGAGGATGGCATCCTGAAGGGCTACATTCAGGACGCGATGAACGCGCGCCTCATGGGCGTCAAGCCCACGGGCAATGGCCGGCGCGAGAGTTACGCCCACATCCCCATGCCGCGCATGACCAACACCTACATGCTGGGCGGCGACAAAGACCCGCAGGAAATCGTCGCCAGCATCAAGAAGGGCCTGTACGCCACCAACTTCGGCGGCGGGCAGGTGGACATCACCAGCGGCAAGTTCGTCTTCAGCGCCAGCGAGGCGTACTGGGTGGAAGACGGCAAGATCCAGTACCCCGTCAAGGGCGCCACCATCGTCGGCAGCGGGCCGGAGTGCCTCAAGCGCGTCACCATGATCGGCAACGACATGCGCCTGGACAGCGGCGTGGGCACCTGCGGCAAAGAGGGCCAGAGCGTGCCCGTGGGGGTGGGCCAGCCCACCATGCGCATCGACGGCCTGACGGTGGGCGGCACGGCCTGATCCGCACGCCCCGCTGCTGCGCCCGCGCACCAGGTGTCGTCCATGTCTGCCTCAGTGTCCAGCTGGCGTGAGCACACCCCGCAGTCGTTTGCGCAGTTCAGCCGTTTCTTGCGCGACGGCGTCATCCGCGAAGAAACGGCCCAGCTGCGCCTGGCCCTGGGTGAGTTGTCTGAGCACATTGAAGCCGCCACGCAGGCACGGCGCAGTGGCCTGGGCCTGGACGAAGTGCAGAGCAGCGCCGCGGCATTGGAGCGGTATGCGCGCCAGCACCAGCTGCAGCTCACCGGCATGGGCTCGGCGTGGCACGCGCTGTACGAATTTGGCGCCTACCAGAGGGCGCTGCGCCAGCTGCGTGATGCGCTCGCCCGCTGGCAGGATGCGCTGCAGCGCCGCAGCGCGAGCGAGGCCGAGCACTTCGGCGCGTTCGAGCGCCAGGCCTGGCGCACCCTGGGCGAGGCCCTGCTGATGCTGGACATGTACGAGCACGGCGGGCGCGACAGCGGCCATTCGCAGCCCTGGGCCCAAGCGGGCGGGCGGTCCGGTTCATCGAGCGGTTCAACGCCTGACGGCCACGGCGGCAGGCTGCGCCCGCCGCGCCGACCATCGTTGCTGGCCCTGCTGCGCCGTTGGTGGCAGGCGGCATCAGGGCGTGGACGACCATAGAGCTTGTAGCGCAGAGGCAACAGCCGCAGTATGTTGCAGTGCACGCAATACGTGCTACATTGACCCGCATGTCGGTTCGCAGCGCTTTTTACTTTTACTTTTGGTTCTCTGTCCATGGCGGATGAGAGGTAAGCGCGCAGCCTGAACTAGCCCCCTACTCCTAAAACCGCCGAAGCTGAAAAGCCCGGCGGTTTTTTGTTTTTTGACCCACCTTGACTTTCTTCCAAAGGACGCACCCATGACCGCCAACCCCGCCACCGCCGATGCCTGGTATGCGCACGTCGATAGAACCAGCCAGACCGACGACCAACGCATTGAGGACATTACCGTGCTGCCCCCTCCCGAACACTTGATCCGCTTCTTCCCCATCCGCGGGTCTGAGGTCGAGTCGCTGATCGCCGACACGCGGCGCAGCATCCAGCGCATCATGAGCGGCGAGGACGACCGCCTGCTGGTCATCATCGGCCCCTGCTCCATCCACGACCCGCACGCAGCGCTGGAATATGCGCGCAAGCTCAAGGCCGTGCGCGAGCAGTACAAAGACCAGCTCGAAGTGGTGATGCGCGTTTACTTCGAAAAGCCCCGCACCACCGTCGGCTGGAAGGGCCTGATCAACGACCCCTACCTGGACGGCAGCTACCGCATCGACGAAGGCCTGCGCATTGCGCGCCAGCTGCTCATCGACATCAACCGCCTGGGCGTGCCGGCAGGCAGCGAGTTTCTGGACGTGATCTCGCCCCAGTACATCGGCGACCTGATCAGCTGGGGCGCCATCGGCGCGCGCACCACTGAAAGCCAGGTGCACCGCGAGCTGGCATCGGGCATTTCGGCCCCCATCGGTTTCAAGAACGGCACCGACGGCAACATCCGCATCGCCACCGACGCCATCCAGTCCGCCAGTCGCGGGCACCACTTCCTGTCGGTGCACAAGAACGGGCAGGTGGCCATCGTGCGCACCTCGGGCAACAAGGATTGCCACGTCATCCTGCGCGGCGGTAAGGCGCCCAACTACGACGCCGCCAGTGTGGCCGCCGCCTGCAAGGACCTGCAGGCCGCGGGCCTGCCCGCCACGCTGATGGTGGACTGCAGCCATGCCAACAGCAGCAAACAGCACGAAAAGCAGCGCGACGTGGCGCGTGACATCGCCGCGCAGATCGCGGGCGGCTCGCGCAGCGTGTTCGGCGTGATGGTGGAGAGCCACCTGCAGCCCGGCGCACAGAAGTTCACCCCGGGCAAGGACGACGCCAGCGCGCTGGAATACGGCAAGAGCATCACCGACGCCTGTCTGGGCTGGGACGATTCCGTCGCCTGCCTGGCCGACCTGGCTGCCGCCGTGCAGGCGCGGCGCGCGGTGTAAGCTTGCATCATGGTGCGGCGCGCCAGTGCCGCACCGGCTCAACGTTTGCCGGTTCCCGTTCACTGTTCATCCACATATTTAATAGAGAGGCGAGACAGCTCATGCACAGCGAAGTATTGGTCACCCTGACCCCCGATCAGGAATTCCGTCTGGATCCGCAGGGCGCGCAGCCCCTCACCAACGAGGACGCCCGCCGCTGGCTGGACGATGAGTTTGTGCGCCTGGACTGCGAGCCCCTGCGCGCCAGTGGCAAGGTGCTGCTGGCCGACAAGGTGTTGACCGTGGCGGCTGCTGCGGGTGCCACTTTGCTGTCAGACCCGGCCTGGGCCGGCCAGTTTGCGCGTGCGACCGTCGCCGCGCTGGACAGGCCCGTGGTGCGCGTGGATGTGGCAGCGATGGCCGTCAGTTTTTAACATTCAAGCCAAATAGGCTTCCAGCGCTTGTGCAGCAAGCGCTGGAAGCTACTATTTTGATAGTGATTTGAGCAGCTTGGCGTGCACGCCGCCAAAGCTGCCATTGCTCATGCAGACGATGTGGTCGCCCGGCCGCGCCGCAGCGCTGACCTGGGCCACCAATGTGGCCAGGTCGCCAGCCGTCTGGGCGCGCGCGCCCATGGGGGCCAGCGCCGCGGCGGCATCCCAATCCAGCCCGGCGGTGTGGCAAAAGGCCAGGTCGGCGGGCTCCAGCGCCCAGGGCAGTTGCGCCTTCATGGTGCCCAGCTTCATGGTGTTGCTGCGTGGCTCGAACACCGCGAGGATGCGCGCTGCATCACCGCCCTCGGCGCCCAGGCGCCGGCGCAGCCCGTCCAGCGTGGTGCGCAGCGCCGTGGGGTGGTGGGCAAAGTCGTCATAGACGCTGATGCCGCGCACCGTGCCGCGCAGTTCCATGCGGCGCCTGACGTTCTCAAAGCGCGCCAGCGCCAGCGCCGCCTGCGCCGGGCTCACGCCCACATGCTCGGCGGCGGCAATGGCGGCCAGTGCGTTGAGCTGGTTGTGCACGCCCGTCAGCGCCCACTGCACGCGGGCCACGGCGCGGCCTTGGTGCAGCACCTCGAAATCATGCGGCTCGCCCTGCGTGCTGAAGTCGCTCACTGCCGCGCCAAAGCTGGCCACGCCGCTCCAGCAACCGGCGTGCAGCACGCGTGCCAGGCTTTCTTCCAGCCCGTTGACCACCACACGTCCCGATGGCGGCACGGTGCGCACCAGGTGGTGAAATTGCCGCTCGATAGCCGCAAGATCGTCAAAGATGTCGGCGTGATCGAACTCCAGGTTGTTCAGCACCGCAGTGCGCGGGCGGTAGTGCACAAACTTGCTGCGCTTGTCAAAGAACGCGGTGTCGTACTCATCGGCCTCGATCACGAACAGCGGCGCCGTGCCCAGCGGCCCCGGCCCGGCCGTGGGCCGCACGGGGGCGCCCAGCCGGGCGGACACGCCAAAGTTCATCGGCACGCCGCCCACCAGAAAGCCCGGCGCCAGCCCTGCGCATTCCAGAATCCAGGCCAGCATCGAGGTCGTGGTGGTCTTGCCGTGCGTGCCGGCGACGGCCAGCACATGGCGGCCGTGCAGCACGTGCTCAGCCAGCCACTGCGGGCCGCTGGTGTAGGGCGCGCCCGCGTCGAGGATGGCCTCCATCAGCGCAAACTTCGGGCTGCCATCAGCCAACCGGGCGCGGCTGACGACGTTGCCGATCACGAACATGTCGGGCTGGAGCGCCAGTTGATCTGCGCCATAGCCTTCGATCAGGTCGATGCCCAAGGCGCGCAGCTGGTCGCTCATGGGGGGGTAGACGCCGGCATCGCAGCCAGTGACGCGGTGACCCGCTTCGCGCGCCAGCGCGGCCAGGCCGCCCATGAAGGTGCCGCAGATGCCCAGGATGTGTATATGCATGGGTGTGATTCTATGAGCCTGTGCGCCGACGCTGGTCTAAGCAAAAAAGGCGCCAGCGCTTTACCAGCGGTCGCCAAAAGCTATCAAAACAATAGTTCTGGAGCGCCTTTGGCTTGCAGTACCCGCGCTGGGCACATTGTGGGTCGTCACACCGTTGGTACGGGTTGGCGCCACAATGCGGCGGTTCGTCCTCTGGGTAGCTGTCGCCATGCAAAACGCACTCGCCACTGAAATCGCCAACGCCGCGGCCCGCCTGGTGGTCGAGGAGGGGCTGGAATGGGGCCCGGCCAAGCGCCGCGCCGTCAAAGAGTTGGGCCTGCCCGCGCGCACGCCGCTGCCCGACAACGACCTTGTGGAGGACGCGGTGCGCGAATACATCGGCCTGTTTTGTGCCGACACCCAGCCTTTCGAGCTGCGCGCCCTGCGCGAGCTGGCACTGGTGTGGATGCAGCGCATGCAGGCTTTTCGGCCTTATCTGGGCGGCGCGGTGTGGCATGGCACGGCCACCAGGCTATCCGATATTTACCTGTCATTGTTCTGCGATGACTCCAAATCTGCCGAGATCGCCCTTATCGACCACCATGTGAATTACGAGCCGCGCTCCGTGACCGGGTTTCGGGGCGAATTGGTCGATATGCTGAGTCTGAGCAGTCGCTCGCCCGAACTGGGCGAAGAAATAGGCGTGCACCTGCTGATCTACGATCTGGACGACCTGCGCGGCGCCTTGCGGCCAGACGCGCGTGGCCGAGTGCAGCGGGGCGACGCGCAGGCGGTGCGCCGGTTGCTGCAGCAAACCCCCACTTCTTCCACGTCATCATGAGCCCATCGCACTTGCCGCAGGCAGATTCATCGTCCGACTCTCTGCCGTCCAGCGCCAAACGGTCCGCGGTTGAAGCTGCGGGCGCTGCCTCGCGCCGACGCTGGATCACCCTGGGTGTGGGCGCGCTGGCGGCGCTGGGGGGGGTGGGTCTGGCCAGCTGGCGCATGCAAGGCGGCGGCGCCACGCAAGCCGCGCCGCAGAACTTCTGGCAAACCAGCTTTGAAGGGCCCGCCGGCGAGACTGTGCAGATGGCGGCATTGCGCGGCCGCCCGCTGCTGTTGAATTTCTGGGCCACCTGGTGCCCGCCCTGTGTTGAAGAGCTGCCGATGCTCAACCGCTTTTATGGCGAGCATCGGGCCAAAGGGTGGCAAGTGCTCGGATTGGCGATCGATCAGCCGTCCAACGTGCGCAAATTCCTGCAACGCCTGCCACTGGACTTTCCTACTGTGCTGGGCGGCTTGGCCGGAACCGACCTGGCGCGCAGTCTGGGCAACCAAAAAGGCGGTTTGCCGTTTACCGTGCTGTTCGATACAGATGGAAGTATCTTGAAGCGTAAAATAGGGCAGTTGACGACGCAAGACCTGCAGGACTGGGCCCGCCTGATGTGATGGCTGGGTGTTTCCATAACGAAGAAGATGGCAATTGCGGCGGATTCACGGGAAAAGCATGAAATTGAGGTAAATTTCGCCACCTTTCCGTTTTTAGCCGTTGGAGCTCCCATGGATTTGCGAAAACTCAAAACCCTCATCGACCTGGTTTCCGAGTCAAATGTTTCCGAACTCGAAATCACCGAAGCCGAGGGCAAGGTGCGCATCGTCAAGAGCGGCGGAGCTGTGGTTCAGCAGTTTGTGGCGGCGCCCGTCCAGGCGCCCGTCGCCGCTGCTCCTGCCGCCGCAGCCCAGCCCGTGGCCGAATTGCCGGCGCCGGCCGCAGCGGTTGCCTCCGGGCATGTTGTCAAGTCGCCCATGGTCGGCACCTTCTACCGTGCGTCCAGCCCCGGCGCCAAGCCCTTCGTCGAGGTGGGCAGCCAGGTCAAGGAAGGCGACATCATCTGCATCATCGAAGCCATGAAGATCCTCAACGAGATCGAGGCCGACAAGACTGGCACCGTCACGCGCATCCTTGGCGAGAACGGACAGGCCGTGGAATATGGCCAGCCGCTGTTCGTGATCGAATAAGGCGGGTCTGCGCATATGTTCAAAAAAATCCTGGTCGCCAACCGTGGTGAGATCGCGCTGCGCATCCAGCGCGCCTGCCACGAGTTGGGCATCAAGGCCGTGATGGTCTATTCCGAGGCCGACCGCGACGCCAAGTACGTCAAGCTGGCCGAAGAGGCGGTGTGCATAGGCCCGGCGCCGTCGCCGCTGAGCTACCTGAACATGCCTGCCATCATCTCGGCGGCCGAGGTGACCGACGCCGAGGCCATTCACCCGGGCTATGGCTTTTTGTCCGAGAACGCCGACTTTGCCGAGCGGGTGGAGAAAAGCGGCTTTCAGTTCATCGGCCCTTCGCCGGAGTCCATCCGCATGATGGGCGACAAGGTGTCTGCCAAGCAGGCCATGATCCGTGCGGGCGTGCCCTGCGTGCCCGGCTCCGATGGCGAACTGCCCGACGATCCGGTGCAGATCCGCCGCATTGCCAAGGCGGTCGGCTACCCGGTCATCATCAAGGCTGCCGGTGGTGGCGGTGGGCGTGGCATGCGTGTGGTGCACACCGAGGCCGCACTGGTCAACGCCGTGCAGATGACCAAGGCCGAGGCGCAGGCCGCCTTCGGCAATCCGGCCGTGTACATGGAGAAGTTTCTCCAGAACCCGCGCCACATCGAGATCCAGGTGCTGGCCGACAAGTACCGCAACGCCGTGTACTTGGGCGAGCGCGACTGCTCCATGCAGCGCCGCCACCAAAAGGTGATCGAGGAGGCGCCGGCACCGGGTATTCCGCACCGACTGATCGAAAAGATTGGCGAGCGCTGTGTGGCGGCGTGCAAGAAGATGGGCTATCGCGGCGCAGGCACGTTCGAGTTTCTCTACGAGAACGGCGAGTTCTACTTTATCGAGATGAACACCCGCGTGCAGGTGGAGCATCCGGTGACCGAGTGGATCACGGGCGTGGACATCGTGCGCACCCAGATCATGGTGGCGGCGGGCGAGAAGCTGCCGTTTACACAGCGCCAGATTCAGTTCCGCGGACATGCGATCGAATGCCGCGTGAACGCCGAGGATCCGTACAAGTTCATTCCTTCGCCGGGCCGCATCACCATGTGGCACGCGCCGGGCGGGCCAGGCGTGCGCGTTGACTCACACGCTTACAACAACTATTACGTGCCGCCCAACTATGACTCCATGATCGGCAAGATCATCGTGCATGGGGACACCCGCGAGCAGGCCCTGGCGCGCATGCGCACGGCGCTGTCCGAGACCGTGATCGAGGGCATCAACACCAACGTGCCCCTGCACCGCGAACTAATGGTGGACGCCAACTTTGTGGCTGGCGGCACCAACATCCACTATCTTGAAGAATGGTTGGCGCAGCGCAAGCGCTGACCGGCCTCAGTGTCGCAAGGCACCACGATGCTGGCATCTGGCGACAGATGCCAGCATTTTTCATTGATTTCGACGGCCCGGAGGGTGACCCATGTTTGAGCTGAGCCTGCTTTGTCCCGAAGACCGGGTGGAAACGCTGAGCGATGCGTTCGACGCGCTGGAGGCGCTGAGCGTGTCGGTCGAGGATGCCGATGCACAGACCGATGCCGAGCAGGCCTTGTTTGGCGAGCCAGGCATGCCCGCCCCGCGCGAGGGCTGGCAGCGCAGCCGCATCACGGCGCTGTTTGCATCCAGGGAACCGGCGCAAGAGGCAGCCGTGCTGCTGCAGGCGCAGGACTTCTTTGCGGGCTGCACCGTGCTGGGCATCGCTGCCGTGCAGGAGCAGGACTGGGTGCGCCTGACGCAGTCGCAGTTCGAGCCGGTGGAGATCACGCCCGATTTCTGGATCGTGCCAACCTGGCACGACCTGCCCGCTGCGGCCCGCCGCAGCATCCGGCTCGACCCCGGGCTGGCCTTCGGCACCGGCACGCACCCCACCACACGCATGTGCCTGCGCTGGATTGCGCGCCACGGTGGCGAGGGCGGTGGCCAGGCTCTGGGCCGTGTGCTCGACTACGGGTGCGGCTCGGGCATCCTGGCCATGGGCGCGGCCAAGTTCGGGGCGGTGGACATTGACGCTGTGGACATTGACCCCGCAGCCGTGGAAGCCACGCGCCAGAACGCGCTGGCCAACCAGGTGCAGCTGAAGGCCGGACTGCCGCAGCTCGGCCAGGGCGAGTATCAGACGGTGCTGGCCAACATTCTGGCCACGCCGCTGAAGGTGCTGGCTCCTTTGTTGTGCGCCCATGTGGCGCCGGGCGGTCACCTGGTGCTGGCGGGCATTCTGGAGCGCCAGGCCCAGGAGCTTCAGGATGCATACGCCCCCTGGTTGGACCTTCAGGTGGCCGACAGCGAAGACGGCTGGATTTTGATGACCGCACGCCGCTGACCAGGGGCCGGGCCCGTCCGCAGATGTGGGCGCGGCAGGCCTCCTACAATCGCCAGCCGATGAGCCAGATCACCCGCTGCCCTTACTGTGCAACGACCTTCAAGGTCGTCAAGGATCAGTTGCGGATTTCCGATGGCTGGGTGCGATGCGGGCAGTGCAAGGAAGTGTTCAACGCGCACGAACACATGGTGCAGCTGGAGCCCGCGCCTCTATTGCCTCCATTGCCGCTGGATGAACTGCAGCCGCCCCTGCTGCCGGCGCCTGTCAGTCAAGCGCCGCGGACCGCCCAGGTCTGGAGCAGCGCCAGGGCGAATCGTGCGGTGGCCGATGGGGCGGGGGATGTGCTGCTCCCGTCGCCAGAGCCCTCTTTTCTGGCAGCGCAGCCGCCCACCGCGGCACCGCCTCAATCGTCCGTCGAACTGGCCGAAGGTGCGCCGGATTCGAGAGGCTACGAACTGCCGGGTGCATTGCAGCCTGACGGCGAATGGCTGCCAGAGCCCGATGCCGCGATGCCGCGGGATGCTGCCAGCACGCAGCCCGAACAGGACGAGCCCGAACAGGACGAGCCTGAACACCCGATTGAGGACGTGACCGTTGAGTTGGCGCAGCCACAGTCCGGGCGAGCGAACGCCCAGGAAGCGCAGGTGGCTGAAGACGCGCCGTTCGCGCCTGCCAAGGCGCCTGCCGATATGCCCGCCGAGGTGCCGGTCGAGGTGCTGGTCGAGGTGCCGCAAGAGGCGGATGCCGCGGTGGGTGACCGCGATCATGCTGAGGAGCAGACGGAAACCGGCTTGCCGGTCGAGCCGGAGTTTGTGAAGGCGGCCCGGCGCAATGCTTTCTGGCGCATGCCGGTGGTGCGCGGGGTGCTGGCGCTGGTGACGGTGGTTCTGTTGATGGGGCTGGCGCTGCAGATAGCAGTGCACAACCGCAACCTCATCGCATCGCAGCATCCGGCGGCGCGCGGCTGGCTGGCAAGCCTGTGCGAACCCCTGCAATGCACGCTGCAGGCGCCGCGGCACATTGCGGCGGTGGTGATCGACAGTTCGTCCTTCCTCAAGGCGCGCAACGACCCTGCCGCCTACCAGTTGCAGATGAGCGTCAAGAACACGTCGTCGCTGACTGTGGCCATGCCCGCACTGGAGCTGACACTGACCGATGCGCAAGACCAGCCAATTCTGCGCCGTGTGCTGCAGGGCGATGAACTGGCAGCGCCTGCCGAGCTGGCGCCGGGCTTTGTCTGGAATGGCGCGGTGTCCTTGCAGGTCACACAGGGCGCAGCCCAGGTGGCCGGCTATCGGCTGCTGGCGTTTTACCCCTGAATTTCTTCACTCCAACCACATCACCTTATGGCTGCCCTGATTTGCGGTTCCCTGGCCTTCGACACCATCATGACCTTCGAGGGGCGATTTGCCGAGCAGATACTTTCCGAGCAGCTGCACATCCTCAACGTGTCTTTTCTCGTGCCCACGCTGCGCAGGGACTTTGGCGGCTGCGCCGGCAACATCGCCTACAGCCTCAAGTTATTGGGCGGCGCCCCTTTGCCGATGGCCATGCTGGGCGCCGATGGCGGCGAGTATCTGGCGCGTTTGAAAAACCTGGGTATCGATACCCGCTTTGTCGGCCAGGCGCAGGAGACCTACACCGCGCAGGCCATGATCATGACCGACCGGGACAACAATCAGATCACGGCCTTCCACCCGGGCGCCATGATGCAGGCCCACCGCAATCGCATCGAGCAGGGCGCCGGAGCGCAGATCGGCATCATTGCCCCAGACGGGCGCGACGCCATGCTGCAGCACGCCGCGCAATTCGTGGATGCCGGCATTCCCTTCGTCTTCGATCCGGGGCAGGGGCTTCCCATGTTTGATGGGGAAGAGCTGCGCCACTTCATCGGGCAGTCCAGCTGGATTGCCGTGAACGACTACGAGGGCAAGATGCTCTGCGACCGCACCGGCTGGAGTCTGGCGGAGATTTCGCACAAGGTGCGCGGGCTTGTCGTGACGCTGGGGGCTGAGGGCTGCGAGGTCTGGCAGCAGGGTGTCTGCACCGCCGTGGCGCCAGTCAGGCCCGCACAGGTGGTGGATCCCACGGGGTGTGGTGATGCCTGGCGCGGCGGGCTGCTGTATGGCCTGGAAAAAGGCTGGCCCTTGCTGCGCTGCGCGGAGCTGGGTAACCGCCTGGGCGCCTTGAAAATCGCCCAGCGCGGTCCGCAGAACTACACGCTGGACTTCACCCCCGAGTGATGGGCGCGGCCTTTCACTGCATGCCGCGCCGGTGCATGGCCGCGTTCACGGGTTTGCCGTCAAACCCGTGATCCCATAAAAAACCCGGCGTATGCGCGCCGGGTGGATGGGCGTCACCGGCCTTCCGTTTTTACGGCTTGCCCCCGGTGGGGAAGGGCCATGCGGCCTGGGGGTTCAGCGTGGTCTGGGCAGCAGGTGCTGCTGCCTTCTGGGCGACTGCCTTCGTGGTGGCTGTGGCTTTCTTGGCAGGCGCTGCCGCTACCTTTTTGGCAGCCGTGGCTTTCTTGGCGGGTGCGGCTTTCTCGGCTATGGCCTTCTTGACGGGCGTTGCTGCTTTCTTGGCGGGAGCCGCGGCCTTCTTGACCGGCGCTGCCGCTACCTTTTTGGCAGGGGCTGCAGCTTTCTTGGCCGGCGTTGCCGCAACTTTCTTGGCGGCGGCTTTCTTGGCGGGTGCGGTCTTCTCGGCTACGGCCTTCTTGGCGGGGGCTGCCGCCTTCTTGGCGGGCGCTGCCGCTACCTTCTTGGTGGCAGGCGCTTTCTTGGCGGGTGCAGCGGCCTTTTTGGCAGGTGCTGCTGTAGCCTTCTTGGCTACTACGGCTTTCTTGGCGGGCGCCTCGGTTTCCGTGGCAACTACGGCGGCCTTCTTGGCTGCCGGTGCCTTGGTGGCCGGTGCGGCCTTTTTCGCTGGAGCTGCCTTCTTAGCAGCGGGTTTCTTCGCAGTTGCCATCATTTTCTCCTTGGGTCGATTTGCAAAGAGCACTCCACGCCTGCATTGGGCGTGGAACGATCCATGGCAACGACACGATGCGCGTCACCACGAATGCGGAAACGCTCCCCGACCATGGCGTGAGGCGGCGCCGTGTGCAAGGAGCGTGGTTGAAAAATCATGGCCTGTGGGTCAACGGTGCTGGAGGATTTAATCCCAGGACAGCGCCCCGCCGGACTGGTACTCGATGACGCGCGTCTCGAAAAAGTTGCGCTCCTTCTTCAGGTCGATCATCTCGCTCATCCAGGGGAAGGGGTTTTCTTCGTTGGGAAACAGCGCCTCCAGGCCGATCTGCGTGGCGCGGCGGTTGGCGATGTAGCGCAGGTAGCCCTTGAACATGCTGGCGTTCATGCCCAGCACGCCGCGCGGCATGGTGTCTTCGGCGTAGCGGTATTCCAGCTCTACGGCCTGGAGGAACAGCGCCTTGATTTCTTCCTTGAACTCCGGCGTCCACAGGTGGGGGTTCTCCAGCTTGAGCTGGTTGATCAGGTCGATGCCGAAGTTGCAGTGCATGGACTCATCGCGCAGGATGTACTGATACTGCTCGGCAGCGCCGGTCATCTTGTTTTGCCGGCCCAGCGCCAGAATTTGCGTGAAGCCCACGTAGAAGAACAGCCCTTCCATCAGGCAGGCAAAAACGATCAGCGACTTGAGCAGGGTCTGGTCGGTTTCGGGCGTGCCGGTGTGAAAGTGGGGGTCCATGATCGCCTCGATGAAGGGGATCAGGAACTCGTCCTTGTCGCGGATCGACGGCACCTCGTTGTAGGCGTTGAAGATCTCGCCTTCGTCCAGGCCCAGCGACTCCACGATGTACTGGTAGGCATGGGTGTGGATGGCCTCTTCAAAGGCCTGGCGCAGCAGAAACTGCCGGCATTCCGGCGCCGTGATGTGGCGGTAAGTGCCCAGCACGATGTTGTTGGCGGCCAGGGAGTCGGCCGTGACGAAGAAGCCCAGGTTGCGCTTGACGATGCGGCGTTCGTCTTCGGTCAGGCCGTTCGGGTCTTTCCAGAGCGCGATGTCGCGGTTCATGTTGACCTCCTGCGGCATCCAGTGGTTGGCGCAGGTGGCCAGGTATTTCTCCCAGGCCCATTTGTACTTGAAGGGCACCAGCTGATTGACGTCGGTCTGGCCGTTGATGATGCGTTTGTCAACGGCTGACACGCGGCGATGCTGGGGCGTGCTTGAAACAGGCGGCGAGGTGTGCGCTGCAGTGCCTGCTGCGGCATGCAGGGCAGGGTGCTGGAAATCGGCAGGCGGCGCCTTTGCCAGGCGGTCGTTGGAGAGACTGCCATCCAGGTGTTTTTGCGATGAGGGCTTGACTTCGTCGTCCCAGGTGAGCATAGGTTTTCCAGTGGGCGGATTATGGAAGCAGTGCTTCAAAAAGAAAAGCACCAGAGCGTTGCCAGACGGTGATCTGTTGCTTCACATCACATGCGGCCGCAGGCCATTGCGCGGCGCGCAGCCGCATGTGTGCGACCTTATTGACAGGCTTCGCAGCCTGGGTCGTCGATGGCGCAAAACTTCACGTCGGTGGCAGGCTCCGTGGTGGCCTGAAGGGGCGCTGCGGCAGCAGTGGCTGCGCTGGCGGATTTAGCGCCGTCGGACGACACGGCATTGAGCTGGCGGGTGTTCACCGTGCTCATTTCCACGTGCGTGGCGCTTTGCGTGCGCAGGTAGTAGGTGGTCTTCAGGCCGCGCACCCAGGCGAGCTTGTAGGTCTCGTCGAGCTTCTTGCCCGATGCGCCGGCCATGTAGATGTTCAGGCTCTGTGCCTGGTCTATCCATTTCTGGCGGCGCGCCGCGGCCTCCACCAGCCACGTGGGCGCGACCTCGAAGGCCGTGGAATACAGGGCCTTGATGTGCTGCGGCACGCGGTCGATCGGATGCAGCGAGCCCTTGAAGTGCTTCAAGTCCATGATCATCACGTCGTCCCACAGCCCCAGCTGCTTGAGGTCTCGCACCAGGTACTGGTTGATGACGGTGAACTCGCCCGACAGGTTGGACTTGACCGACAGGTTGCCGAACGAGGGCTCGATGGAGGCATCGACCCCCACGATGTTGGAGATGGTCGCCGTGGGCGCGATAGCCACGCAGTTGGAGTTGCGCATGCCGTCGCTGGCGATCTTGGCGCGCAGCGCCTGCCAGTCCAGGCGCATGCTGCGATCCACATCCACATAGCCGCCGCGCTCGCGCTGCAGCAGCTGCAGCGAATCCAGCGGCAGCACGCCCTGGGACCACAGCGACCCCTGGTAGCTGGTGTACCGGCCGCGCTCGCGGGCCAGCTCGGTCGAGGCCCAGTAGGCGTAGTAGCAAAGGGCCTCGGTCGAGGTGTCGGCAAACTCCACCGCCGCGTCGCTGGCATAGGGGATGCGCAGCTCGTACAGCGCATCCTGGAATCCCATCAGGCCCAGGCCCACCGGGCGGTGGCGCAGGTTGGACTGGCGCGCCTTGTCCACGGCGTAGTAGTTGATGTCGATCACGTTGTCCAGCATGCGCATGGCCGTGCTGATGGTCTTTTGCAGCTTGCCGTGGTCCAGCTGGCCGTCTTTCAGGTGGCGCGCCAGGTTCACCGAACCCAGGTTGCACACCGCTGTTTCGGTGTCGCTGGTGTTGAGCGTGATCTCGGTGCACAGGTTGCTGGAATGCACCACGCCCACATGCTGCTGGGGCGACCGGATGTTGCACGGATCCTTGAAGGTGATCCACGGGTGGCCGGTCTCGAACAGCATCGACAGCATCTTGCGCCACAGGTCCACCGCGGGCACGCGCTTGAACAGCGCAATGTCGCCGCTGTCGGCTTTCGCTTCGTAGGCGGTGTAGGCCGCCTCGAAGGCCTGACCATACAGGTCATGCAAGTCGGGCACGTCGGACGGCGAGAACAGCGTCCACTGGCCCTTTTCCATCACGCGCTTCATGAACAGGTCGGGGATCCAGTTGGCCGTGTTCATGTCGTGCGTGCGGCGGCGGTCGTCGCCGGTGTTCTTGCGCAGCTCCAGAAATTCCTCGATGTCCAGGTGCCAGGTTTCCAGGTAGGTGCAGACCGCGCCCTTGCGCTTGCCGCCCTGGTTGACGGCCACGGCCGTGTCGTTTACCACCTTCAGGAAGGGCACCACGCCTTGCGATTCGCCATTGGTGCCCTTGATGTGCGCGCCCAGCGCACGCACGCGCGTCCAGTCGTTGCCCAGGCCGCCGGCAAACTTGGACAGCAGGGCGTTTTCCTTGATCGATTCGTAGATGCCGTCCAGGTCGTCCGGCACGGTGGTCAGGTAGCAGGAAGACAGCTGCGAGCGGCGCGTGCCGCTGTTGAACAGGGTGGGCGTGCTGCTCATGAAGTCAAAGCGCGACAGCACCTCGTAGAACTCGATGGCGCGCGCCTCGCGGTCGGCCTCATTCAGCGCCAGGCCCATGGCCACGCGCATGAAAAACGCCTGCGGCAGCTCGATGCGCGTCTTGCGCACATGCAGAAAGTAGCGGTCGTAGAGCGTCTGCAAACCCAGGTAGTCGAACTGCAGATCGCGCTCGGGCTGCAGCGCGGCGCCCAGACGGGCCAGGTCAAACTGCAGCAGGCGCTCGTCCAGCAACTCGTGATCGACGCCCTGGCGGATGAAGCGCGGGAAGTAGTCCGCATAGCGCTGGCCCAGCTGCGGCAGGCTCAGTGTCTCGCCCAGCACCTCCTGCGCGATGGTGTGCAGCAGCAGCCGCGCGGTGGCGTAGGTGTAGTCGGGCTCTTTTTCGATCAGCGTGCGCGCCGCCAGGATGGCCGCCTTGTACACCTCTTCGACCGGCACGCCGTCGTACAGGTTGCGCAGCGTCTCGGCCAGGATGGGCTCGGGGCGCACCTCGGTGCTCAGGCGGGCGCAGGCCTGGGTCAAAAGCGCCTCCAGCCCTTGCTGGTCAAGCGCTGCAAGCTCTCCTTTTTGTAGCACGCGCAGAGCGGGCGAGGGCGCCACGGCCTCGGCCTTGTGCTGGGCGCGCTCTTGCGCGCGGCGCTCGCGGTACAGCACATAGGCGCGCGCCACCTCGTGGTGGCCGCCGCGCATCAGGCCCAGTTCGACCTGGTCTTGCACGTCCTCGATGTGGAAAGTGCCGCCGCCAGGGCGAGAGCGCGACAGGGCGCGCACCACCGTCTGGGTCAGCGCGTCCACCACTTCGCGCACGCTGGCCGATGCGGCGCCCTGCGCGCCATGCACCGCCAGAAACGCCTTCATCATCGCCACGGCGATCTTCTGCGGCTCAAACGGCACTACCGCGCCGTTGCGCCGCATGATCTGGTAGTGGGCCCATGCGCTTGCGCACGCAGGGCCGGGCGCCGGGGCGTCGGCCAGCGGCTGCGGGGAGCGCGTGGTGTCAGGTGCGGAGTGAAGGGGCGCAGCTTGCATGTGTTCCTCTCGGTTGGGGTGGGATGACGGCGCGTGGCCAGCCTGACGCAAGAGCGCCGCGAGGCAGGTGGGCAACGCGGCGCTGGTGATGGTTGGGCACTATAGATGGTGTGTGTGATTGACTCAAGACACCATAGGTAGTGTATCCCCGAATCAAGAGCATGCCGGGGAAATGAGCGGCTACAGGCGCAGGTGACCCTGGCCCGCGCCGCGCCTTGCTGCATCAGGCCGTAGCCAATGGCGGTGCGTGCTGGCGGCGTTTTTGCGTCTGGAGCGCACGTCGCGCCTTGCGGCGGCGGTCGGGGCGCAGTGGCCGAGGGCCAGAAAATCAGTTTGTAAAAGCTTGCAAGCCCGTGGGCCTGCGCTCGGTGGGCGGGAACATCACGCCTGAGCCGGCAAAAGCCGACCGCAGCCGGTGCCAGTCAAACCCCGGCCCGGGGTCGTGCTTGCGCCCGGGCGCAATGTGCTCGTGGCCCGCGATGTAGTGGATGGGATAGCGCCGCGCAAGGGCCGCGCACAGGCGGCTCAGGGCGGCGTACTGCGCGTCTTCAAAGCGCAGGCCTTCCAGGCCTTCAAGCTCTATGCCGATCGAGTCGTCGTTGCAGCCGTCGCGCCCCCGGTAGTGGGAGCGGCCGGCATGCCAGGCCCGCCGGTCTGCATCCACGAACTGCCAGACGGCGCCGTCGCGGCAGATGAAGAAGTGTGCCGACACCTGCAGCCCGCGGATTTGCTGAAGGTACGGGTGCGCATCCCAGTCGAGCTGGTTGGTGAACAGCTGGTGTACCTGCTTGCCGCCGTACTGGCCGGGCGGCAGGCTGATGGAGTGAATGACGATCAGGTCGATGACCGCGCCCGCCGGCCGGCTGCCGTGGTTGGGCGAGCCCATACGCTGCGCCGGTGCGTACCAGCCGCCTTGCCAGGGCTGCGATTCATTGCGGCGCGTGGTCATTCGGACGAGTGGTCGCGTGTGTCATCCAGCGCGTCACCGTGCTTGTCGCCATCTTGCGGCATGGTGATGTTCAGGCGAGCGATGCGGTAGCGGATCTGGCGCAGGCTGATGCCCAGGCGCACCGCGGTGGCGGTGCGGTTGTAGCCCGTGTCGCGCAGTGCGCGCACCAAAATCTCGCGCTCTTGCTGATCCAGCCAGGCTTGCAGGTCGCTGGGCAGGGGCGCGTCGGCGGGGACAGCGGACGGCGGTGGCAGATCGGCCTTCACGCCGGGCGCGGGCGCGGGCGCTGGCGCAGGCGCTGCGCCGCCCTGCGCAGCCACGGGGCATTCCACCTGCAGCTCGTGGCCGTCGCTCAGGGCCACGGCGCGGTGCAGCAGGTTCTCCAGCTCGCGTACGTTGCCGGTCAGGGGGTGCTGCGCAATACGCTGCAGCGCCTGATCGGTCAGGCGCGGCACGGTGATGCCCGACTCTTGCTCGATGCGCGCCAGCAGCGCCTCGCACAGCGCGGGCAGGTCTTCGCGGCGCTCGCGCAGGGGCGGGATCAGCAGCTCGATGACGTTCAGGCGGTAGTACAAGTCTTGGCGAAAACGCCCGGCCTGCACGTCGGCAGCCAGGTCGCGGTGCGTGGCGCTGACGATGCGCACGTCCACTGCCTCTTCCTGCGTGGAGCCCAGCGGGCGGATGCTGCGCTCCTGAATGGCGCGCAGCAGCTTGGACTGCATGGCCAGCGGCAGATCGCCGATCTCGTCCAGAAACAGCGTGCCGCCCCGGGCGGCCTGAAAGTAGCCCTCGCGGTCGTGGGTGGCGCCGGTGTAGGAGCCCTTGCGCGCGCCGAAGAATTCGGCTTCGAGCAGGTTCTCGGGGATGGCGCCGCAGTTCACTGCCACCAGCGGGCCGTCGGCGCGCTGGCTGCTGGCATGCAGCGCGCGCGCCACCAGCTCCTTGCCGGTGCCGGATTCGCCGCGGATCAGCACCGGCGCCATGCTGCGCGCCACCTTGGCGATGCGCTGCTTTACGTTGCGCATGGCTTCGGACTCGCCAATGAGGCGCTCCAGCATGGGGTTGGGCGCATCCGGCACGGCTGTGGCGATGGCCGTGCTGCTGCCTGCACGCGGTGCATGGGCGGGGGGCAGCACGCCCCCGATGCCCTGCACGGCCGAGGCCACCACCGAGCGGAACTGCTTCAGATCCACCGGCTTGGTCAGATAGTCGAATGCCCCTGCGCGCAGGGCCTCCACGGCGTTCTCGGCCGAGCCGTAGGCGGTCATGACCACGCAGCGCTCGCGCCGCTGCTGCTCGCGCAGGTCATACAGCAGATCCATGCCGAAGCCGTCGGGCAGCCGCATGTCGGTGATCACGGCGTCGAATTTCTGGCACTGCAGCTGCTCGCGCGCTTCTTGCACGCTGGCCGCGGTTTCCACGCGGTAGCCCTCGCGCAGCAGCGTCAGCTCGTAGAGCGTGCGCAGGTCGGGTTCGTCATCGACCACGAGAATGGATGCGGCTGTGGCGTTCATGGTGCGGTGGTTCGTGTCAGCCTCTCAGACCACGATTGTGTCAAACAGCGATGCGTTGTCTGCAGGGCGGGTGATGCTGCGGAAAGTGACGTTGAAGGCGTTGCCCGCCACTTCGCCGCGAGCCAGGCTCAGGGTGCTGCGCTGGTAGGCGATGGCCGCTCCGTGGCGCTGGCACAGCTCGCGGCAGATGTACAGGCCCAGGCCGCTGGAGCGGCTCTCCGACGAGAAAAAGGGCTCGAACAGATGCCGCTCGACGGACTTGTCCAGCGGCGCGCCATCGCTCCAGACCTGCAGGCTGGCCGCGCCGCCGGCGGGCGCGCGCGTGGTCAGACACAGCGAGTCAGGCCCCGGCCGCATGTAGCGCAGGGCGTTGTCCAGCAAATTGATCAGCACCCGCCGCAGATGCTCGGTATCGAACTCGACCTGCGTCGTGCCCGCGTTCAGCACCAGCTGCCCCTGGCGGCGCGCGGGGTCGTGCGCCTGCCAGTCGCTCCAGATTTGCGCCACCGTGGCATCCAGGGCCAGGGTGGATGAGGGCGCATACCCGATCAGGTGTTGCACCCGGGCGATGTCCAGCACGTCCTCGGTGATGCGCACCAGCCGATCGGCGTTTTGCCGCACCATGAGGGCCAGTCGCTGGTGGCCGGGGTCGGTCAGGTCTTCGGCCAGCAGTTCATTGGCCTGGACGATGGCCGCCAGCGGGTTGCGTATCTCGTGGGCCACCGCGGCTGACATGCGGCCCATGGCGGCCAGCTTTTCCGTGCGCAGCCGGGCTTCCATCTCGCGCAGGTCATGCAAAAACATCACGCACAGCGGCTCCTCGTCCAGCGCGCCCTGCGTCTGGGTCAGCCAGGTGCGTATGCGCAGCGCCATGGGGCTTTGCCCCTGGTGCAGGATGGTGACGTCCGCATGCCGCGACTGCCCTGTGTGAAAGGTGTCCTGGGCCAGCTCCATCAGGGGCTTCCAGGCGGTCGTGTGTGCCAGCGCAAGCGGTGCGGGGCTGCCGGCTTCTCGGCCCAGCAGCAGCAGGGCCGCCGGATTGGCCAGGCGCACCTGGCTCTGGCGGTCCAGCACCAGCACGCCGTCGGCCACATGCTGCATGACCAGTGCGCTCACGGCCCGCTGCGTGCGCGCATCCATCTGGCTGCGCCGTGCGGTCTGCTGCTCGCTGGAGACCTTGGCCGCCAGCAGGTGCACCAGGTAGGCCACGATGAAATAGCCCGTGCCGGTGATGGCCGCCTGCAGGTAGCGCTGCGCCGTGTCGGTGCCACTTTGCCAGCCCAGCCACCAGGCCCAGGTCAGCAGCAGCAGGGTGATGCCGGCCGTGGTGCCCAGCGCCAGGGTCAAGGTGCCCAGTACCCCCGCCATCAGAATGGGCAGACCGAACAGCGGCGTGAAGTTCATGCCGCCGGCTTGCTGCAGCACCTGCAGCACGCTGATCAGCAGGATGTCCACGCCAAGGGTGGGCAGCCAATGCACGCCCGGCCGCGGGTCGGGCGGCATGTGGCCGCCCAGCACTCGCAGCAGGCCCGTGGCCAGCAGGTAAGCCAGGCTGGCGCCCAGCAAAAGGGGTTCGCTGACCTGGTTGAGCGCCAGCCCCAGCAACTGCAACAGGAGCAGCGTCACCGCCACCATCACGCGCGCTGTCAGAAACGCATTCCACAGGCGCTGGAAAGGCAGGCGGCTGGCGCGGGGTGGGGCCGCGGGTTTTGGCATGGCTCAGGCGGGCCCCTGCTCGCGGTGCGCGCGGCTGCAATAACTGCGCCCATCCTTGCACAGCGCATCGTCGCGTGGCAGGTGCACACCACAGTGCGCGCAGGTCACCATCGGCTGCGGTGGCGCAATGCGCGGCGGCGCAGGCGGGCGCTGCGACGGCGGGCTGCGCTGGCCGCGCCAGATGGCATAGGCGACCGCCAGCACCGCCAGCACGATGAGGTACTTCATGCAGACCGCCCCAGCACCACTTCCATCACGAAGCGCGAGCCCACATAGGCCAGCAGCAGCAGGGCCGTGCCTGCATACAGCACGCGCACCGCGCTGCGCCCGCGCCAGCCAAAGCGCGAGCGGCCCAGCAGCAGCACCGCGAACGTGGCCCATGCCAGTAGCGAGAACACTGCCTTGTGATCCCACAGCCAGGCGCGGCCGTAGAGCTGCTCGCTGAACAGCCAGCCCGCCACCAGCGTGGCCGACAGCAGCACAAAGCCCGCCGTGACGAAGCGGAACGTGAGGCGCTCCAGCGTCAGCAGCGGCAGGCCGCTTTGCACGTCAACCGCCTGGCGGATCTGGCGTTCGGCGCGGCTCATGAGCCAGGCGTGCACCACCGCGGCGGCAAACAGGCCATAGCAGGCAATGCCCAGCGTGAGGTGCAGCGGCAGCCAGGGCGATGCCGACACATGCAGCGGCCTGCCAGGAAACAGCGCCGCCATCAGCACGGCTGCGCCGCCCAGCGCGCACAAAACCCAGCGCGTGCGCATCTGGGGAAACAGCTGGCGCTCCACGGCGTAGGTGGTCAGCACCAGCCAGGCAGTCATCGACAGCGCCGCTGCAAAACCGAAGTGGGGCGCACCGCCCAGCAGACCCCAGGCCAGCGCGGCGGCATGCAGCGCCCAGGCCGACGCCATGACAGCCAGGTGGTTTTGCCCCGTTGTGGCGCGCGACGCCGCAGCCGCAGCCAGCGCGTAGGCGCCAGCAGTGGCCAGGGCCAGCAGCCAGGCGAGCGGGGAAGCACTGGGTAAAATCATGGGTTAGCAGTTTAGAGCCTGTTCACGGTCTTTTCATGGCGCCCGCAAGGCAGCAAAACGCTGCAATCAAGGCGCACGTCGCAGGCCATGCTGTGGCCTGGGCAAGGCGGGCAACGATGAGTGCGACGTTTTGCTGCCTTGCCCATAGGGTTGCCCCGCAAGGGTGGCGTCTGCGGTGTTGCAAATCCTCGCCGGGCCACCAGCCCGGCTGCGGTTGGCGCCTTGCAGCCACCGCCCTTGCGGGGCAACGGGCGCCATGAAAAGACCGTGAACAGGCTCTTAGCCTTTCGCCCCTGGTTGCCGGGGCTGTGGCATCGGCGGGCGGCGTGCCCGAGCCGGTGCATCTGGAGCTTTGGGCCATGGCCTCCGCACTCACCGAAAAACTCACCCGTCTCGTCAAGGAGATGCGCGGCCAGGCCCGCATCACCGAATCCAACGTGCAGGACATGCTGCGCGAAGTGCGCATGGCCCTGCTTGAAGCCGACGTGGCCCTGCCCGTGGTGCGCGACTTCATTGCCCGGGTCAAGGAAAAGGCGCTGGGCGAAGAAGTGCTGGGCAGCTTGAAGCCCGGGCAGATGCTGGTGTCCATCGTCAACCGCGAACTGGCCGTCACCATGGGGGAGGGGGTGTCCGACATCAACCTCGCCGCCCAGCCGCCCGCCGTGATCCTGATGGCTGGCCTGCAGGGCGCAGGCAAGACCACCACCACCGCAAAACTGGCCAAGCACCTGATCGAAAAGCGCAAGAAGAAGGTGCTGACGGTGTCGGGCGACGTGTACCGCCCAGCGGCCATAGAGCAGCTCAAGACCGTGACGAAGCAGGCCGGCGCCGAATGCTTCCCCAGCACGCCGGACCAAAAGCCCCGCGACATCGCCGTGGCCGCGCTGGATTATGCGAAGAAGCACTACTTTGACGTGCTGCTGGTGGACACCGCCGGCCGCCTGGCCATTGACGAAGTGCTGATGCAGGAAATCAAGGATTTGCACGCCACGCTGAACCCGGTGGAAACCCTGTTCGTCGTCGATGCCATGCAGGGCCAGGACGCGGTCAACACCGCCAGGGCTTTCAAGGAGGCGCTGCCGCTGACCGGCATCGTGCTCACCAAGCTGGACGGCGACTCGCGCGGCGGCGCGGCGCTGTCGGTGCGCCAGATCACGGGCGCGCCGATCAAGTTTGCCGGCGTGTCCGAGAAAATTGATGGCCTGGAGGTGTTCGATGCCGAGCGCCATGCCGGCCGCATCCTGGGCATGGGCGACATCGTGGCACTGGTCGAGCAGGTGGCCGCGGGCGTGGACATGGAAGCCGCGCAGAAACTCGCTGCCAAGGTCAAGAGCGGCGACGGCTTCGATCTGAGCGACTTTCTGGGGCAGTTGCAGCAGATGAAGCAGATGGGCGGCCTGTCCAGCCTGATGGACAAGCTGCCCGCGCAGCTGACGGCCAAGGCCGGTCAGGTGGACATGGACAAGGCCGAAAAGGACATCAAGCGCAAGGAAGGCATCATCCAGAGCATGACGCCGCTGGAGCGCCGCAAGCCCGAGATCATCAAGGCCACGCGCAAGAAGCGCATCGCCGCCGGCGCCGGTGTGCAGGTGCAGGAAGTCAACCGCCTGCTCAAGGAGTTTGAGCAGATGCAGGACATGATGAAGAAGATGAAGGGCGGTGGCCTGATGAAGATGATGAGAAAGATGGGCGGCATGAAGGGCCTGGGCGGCGGCATGCCCAAGATGCCGTTCTAGGCTTCAAGCCTTTTTGGCTTTCAGCCCTTGTTTTACAAGCGCTGAAAGCTATCATTTTTGATAATTCAGGCGGTGGCGCCCGTGATCACCAGCTCGCCGCGCAGCGTGTAGGTGCGCGCTTCGGTGATCTTCACGTCGATCAGCTGGCCAATCAGGCGCTGGTGTTGGCCATGCGCTGGGAAGTTGACCACGCGGTTGCACTCGGTGCGGCCCATCAGTTCGCTGCCGTCGCGCTTGGACACGCCCTCCACCACAATGCGCTGCACCGTGCCCACGCGCTCCTGGCTGATTTCCAGAATGTTGCGGTTGATGACGGCCTGCAGCTCCTGCAGGCGGCGCAGCTTCACCTCGTGCGGCGTGTCGTCGGGCAGGTTGGCGGCGGGCGTGCCGGGGCGCGGGCTGAAGATGAAGCTGAAGGAGTTGTCAAAGCGCACGTCGTCGATCAGCTTCATCATCCTGGCAAAGTCTTCCTCGGTCTCGCCCGGAAAGCCCACGATGAAGTCTGAGCTCATCGCCATGTCGGGGCGAATGGCGCGCAGCTTGCGCACCGTGCTCTTGTATTCCATGGCCGTGTAGCCGCGCTTCATGGCCATCAGGATGCGGTCTGAGCCGTGCTGCACCGGCAGGTGCAGGTGGCTGACCAGCTTCGGAATTTTGGCGTAGGCCTCGATCAGGCGCGGCGTGAATTCGTTGGGGTGGCTGGTGGTGTAGCGGATGCGCTCAATGCCCGGAATCTCGGCCACGTATTCCAGCAGCAGCGCAAAGTCGGCTTTCTCGGCCAGTCCCTCACCGGCTACGCCGTGGCCCATGGCGCCCAGGTAGGCGTTCACGTTCTGGCCCAGCAGCGTCACTTCTTTCACGCCCTGGTCGGCCAGGCCGGCCACTTCCACCAGCACGTCCTCGAACGGGCGGCTGACTTCCTCGCCGCGCGTGTAGGGCACCACGCAGTAGCTGCAGTATTTGGAGCAGCCTTCCATGATCGACACGAATGCGCTGGCGCCTTCCACGCGGGCGGGCGGCAGGTGGTCAAATTTCTCGATTTCAGGAAAGCTGATGTCCACCTGCGGGCGGGCCTTGGCGGCACGCTGGTTGAGCAGTTCGGGCAGGCGGTGCAGCGTTTGCGGGCCGAAGACCACATCAACAAACGGCGCGCGTTTGATGATCTCTTCGCCCTCCTGGCTGGCCACGCAGCCGCCCACGCCAATCAGCACGCCCTTGTCCTTGAGGTGCTTGACGCGGCCCAGATCGCTGAACACCTTCTCCTGCGCTTTTTCGCGCACCGAGCAGGTGTTGAACAGGATCAGGTCGGCGGCCTCGGGGTCGTCGGTGGGCTCGTAGCCTTGGGCGGCTTTCATGACGTCGGCCATCTTGTCCGAGTCGTACTCGTTCATCTGGCAGCCGAAGGTTTTGATGAAAACTTTCTTGGACATGGCTTGTGTCTCGCAAACAAAGGGCAAGGGGTAACGGCAAAAAGTAAACGGCAAACCGCGGGCACGCCGCAGCATGCGCGGCATGTCCCGTGGTCGGGCAGCGGCAGGGCTGGCCGGCAGCGCCTAGCGCAGCGCTGGCTGCGCGTCTGCTTCGGTGCGGATGTTGGTCGCCGTGGCGTCGCTGCCCTTGCGCGGCTGGGCAGCCTCTGCAGGGGTAAGGATCCAGGCGGTGAGCAGCCAGCCGGTGCTGGCTTCGGTCATGTAGTTCACCGTGACGCTTTTGCCCTGCAAGGTGTGCGCCATGACCAGCGAGTTTTGCGGCCCGAACAGGCGCAGGCCCGGCGCCAGGCGGATGGGTTGGCCGTTCAGGGTGGCCGTGGCGGGGTTTTCCACGGTGAGCGTGCCGCGCAATGCGGCCGGCGGAAAGTTGCGGCCCTGCGCCACCTGGGCGAAGGAGGGCGCCGCAGTGCAGGCTGCGGCGGCGCACAGGGCAGCTAGCCACCAGCGGCGCGGGTGGGCAGGGCGGAGGGTGTTGCAGCGGTTCATGGTGTACATCCAGGGGCTGAAACGAAGATTCTAGTGACGGCCGAGGTCCGTCACGCGGCAAAAATAAAAACCCGCAGCACCTGGGGCGCTGCGGGTTGGGTCTGGTGGTCGTAGAGGGACTTGAACCTTCGACATCAGCATTATGAATGCTGCGCTCTAACCAACTGAGCTATACGACCAAGAGTCCGGCATTATATAGATGTTTTTATTGGTGTGTGAAGTTGGCTGCGCGCTTGTTCACGAAGGCGTCCATGCCTTCTTTTTGGTCTTGCGTGGCAAACAGTGCGTGGAACAGGCGGCGCTCGAACATCACGCCGTCGCTCAGGCTGCCTTCGAAGGCGCGGTTCACGGCTTCCTTGGCGGCCATGACGGTGATCTGCGAGAAGTTCGCGATGATCAGGGCGGCGCCCAGGGTTTCTTCCATCAGCTTGTCCAGCGCGACCACGCGGCTTACGAGGCCGGAGCGTTCTGCTTCCACTGCATCCATCATGCGGGCGGTGAGGGCCATGTCCATGGCTTTGGCCTTGCCCACTGCGCGCGGCAGGCGCTGCGTTCCGCCAGCGCCGGGAATCACGCCCAGCTTGATCTCGGGCTGGCCAAACTTGGCGTTGTCTGCCGCGATGATGAAGTCGCACATCATCGCCAGCTCGCAGCCGCCGCCCAGGGCGTAGCCGCTCACGGCGGCGATGACGGGCTTGCGGATGCTGCGGATGGTTTCCCAGTTGCGCGTGATGTAGTCGCCCTTGTAGGCGTCGGCAAAGCTGTAGGTGGCCATGGCGCCAATGTCGGCGCCGGCGGCGAAGGCTTTTTCGTTGCCGGTGATCACGATGCAGCCGATGTTCTCGTCGGCATCAAATGCCTTGAGCGCCGCGCCCAGCTCATCCATCAGCTGGTTATTGAGTGCGTTGAGCTGCTTGGGGCGGTTCAGGGTGATGACGCCGACCTTGTCGGCTTCGGTGCGAACTTCAATACATTCGTAGGCCAAGGGTCTCTCCAGTGTGTTGTGGATGAATCGACCTCACTATACCCAAGGCCGGTGATGGTGGACTGTCGGGCGCTACACCGCGCTGGCGGTGCCCAGCCAGCGCTGCGCCGCGGCGGCGTCGTGCACGTCCAGGCGCACCGCGTCGCCGGTGGCCTGGGCGGGCGGCAGGGCCAGCGGCAGGCGCAGCAGGCGCCGGTCGCGGGCCACGATGGCCGTCACATCGGTGGCGCTGCCAGCGTACAGGGGCACATCGTCGATCTTGTGCAGGCGCCAGGCCTGGCCCGGTGTCTCCAGCGCCAGCCATTCGTCGCCCGCCATGAAGCCCGCGGCCTCGGCAGCGCCGCCGCGCAGCACGGTCTTGATCTGCAGGCTGCCGTTGTCCTGCACGCGCAGGCCCAGGCGCTGGGCCAGGGGCGCGGGGTCTGTCTGCAGGCTGATGCCGTGGCTGGCCAGCAGTTCGGCCAGGGGCAGGTCTTGCGTGCCATGCACCCACTGCGCGATCTCGTCCGACCAGTTGCGGCCCGACAGCTCCTGCAGCACGGCCAGCAGATCGGCTTCGGCCATGGGGCCGCCCTGGGTGCGCTGCCACAGCGCGCGCATCACGTCGTCCAGTGTGGTGCGGCCACCCTGGCGCAGCGCCAGGTCCAGGCACAGGCCGACCAGCGCGCCCTTGGTGTAGTAGCTGACGGTGCTGTTGGGCGTGTTCTCGTCCTGCCGGTAGTACTTGACCCAGGCGTCAAAGCTGGCCTGTGCCACCGACTGCACCAGCCGCCCCGGCGTCTGCAGCACCTGGTTGATGGTCTTGGCCAGCAGCTTGAGGTAGGTGGCGTGGTCAATCAGGCCGGCGCGGCGCAGCAGCAGGTCGTCGTAGTAGCTGGTGAAGCCCTCGAAGAACCACAGCAGCTGCGTGTAGTTCTCCTTCGTGTAGTCGTAGCGCGCGAACTCGGCCGGGCGCAGGCGCTTGACGTTCCAGGTGTGAAAGTATTCGTGGCTGACCAGGCCCAGCAGCGTGGTGTAGCCCTCGCTGGCATGGATGTCCTTGTCGCTTTGGCCCAGGCGTGGCAGGTCGCTCCGGCTGCAGATGAGGGCGGTGGAGTTGCGGTGCTCCAGCCCGCCGTAGCCGTCGTGTACCGCGTTGAGCATGAACACGTAGCGCGCAAATGGCGGCTTGTCGAAAGGCGGCTGCTGCCCGTCATGCCAGAAACGGATGGCCTCTTCGCAGATGCGCCGCACATCGCGCACCAGGCGCTGGCCATCCAAGGAGGGCGCGGCGCCTGCCACCACCAGCTGGTGCGGCACGCCGCAGGCGGTGAAGTCGGCACGCCACAACGGCCCCATCTCCACGGGGCAATCGACCAGCTCGTCGTAATCGCGTGCACGGTAAAGCCCGAAGCCCGAGGGCGCGGTCTGCACCGGCTCCAGCCCCGTGGCCAGCGACCAGCCGGCCAGGGCGGGCGGCTGCACGACTTCCAGCGTGTGCATGTCGCCTTCCTTGCCGTGCACGCGCAGGCACAGGCTGGTGGCGTTGAAAAAGCCCCGCGTGGCGTCCAGCCAGGCGGTGCGCACGGATGTGTCGTAGGCCGCCACCTCGTAGCTCAGCACCAGCGGCGTGCCTGCCACGCACTGCACGCGCCAACGGTGCTTGTCCTGCTGTTGCAAGGCCACGGGCACGCCGCCTTGCTGCGCCTGCAGCGACTGCAGGTTCTTGGAAAACTCGCGCACCAGGTAGCTGCCCGGAATCCACACCGGCAGCGATACCTCTTGCTGCGCGGCGGGCGCCGCCACGGTGAGCGCCACGCGGTACAAGTGAGTGTGGGTCTGCGCCGGGTCGATGCGGTAGTGGATGGCGACCGGTGTGATGTCGGGCATGGGCAGGTGATGCAGAGAGAGAGGCTTCAAAAACAATAAGCCCAGGCGGTGGTGACGGGACGATTTGCAGTAAAAGTGGCTGTAGCCCTTTTAAATCAAGCGCAAGTAGCTATCAACTATATAGCGACTCATGGGCCGTGCCGACGCAGCCACACTGCGGCCAACGCCTTACTTGCCGGCGGCTGCGGCCAGTCGTTTTTCGACGTCCTGTGCGGGGATGGCCCCGGGCACGCGCGAGCCGTCGGCAAAGATCAGCGTGGGCGTGCCGGTGATCTTGTGCTTGCGCCCGAATGCCAGGTTGCGCTGCAGCGCGGCCGTGTCGCAGCTGGCGGCGGCGGGCGTCTTGTCGCGCAGCATCAGATCGTCCCAGGCGGCGACGCGGTCTTTGGCGCACCAGATGTTGCGCGACTTCTCGACCGAGTCGGGGCTGAGGATGGGGTAGAGAAACAGGTACACCGTCACGTTGTCCACGTTCTGCATGTCCTTCTCAAAGCGCTTGCAGTAGCCGCAGTTGGGATCCTCGAACACCGCCAGCTTGCGCTCACCCTTGCCGCGCACCAGGGTGAAGGCGTCTTGCAGTGGCAGCGCCTTGAAGTCCACCTCCGTCAGCTTGTTGATGCGGTCTTCGGTCAGGTTGCGCCGCGCCTTGGTGTCGATCAGCTCGCCCTGGATGAGGTAGTTGCCCTGGGCGTCGGTGTAGAACAAATCCGTGCCGATGCGCACTTCGTACAGCCCCTTCATGGGCGTTGCGCGCACTTCGTCGATCTGCTGCAGCTGCGGGATGCGTTCGGCCAGCGCCTTGCGGATCGCGGCGTCCTGTGCCGAAGCGTTCAGGCCCAGGCACAGGGCGGTGGCGGCCAGCAAGGTGGGAAGAATTTTCATTGCGTCGGTTCCGTTTCTGTTCAGTAAAGGAGGAGTGATGAGGGCGGGTTGTCAATCGGCGCCCATGGCCTGGCGGGCCACCCAGGCCTTGATCGGGCCGCTGCGCTCAAAGCCCTTCATGCCCCAGTTGCGCAGGGTCTGCAGGGCGCCTTCGCGCCGGGTGAAGAGTTGCTGCAGCCCGTCCATCGCCAGGCCCATGGGCAACAGTGCGGCCTTGCGTTCGCGCTCGTAGCTGCGCAGCAGCCGCAGGTCGTCCACACCGCGCCAGGCGGCGCGCCCGTGCAGCACACGCGCCAGCGCCCGCGCGTCGCCCAGGCCCAGGTTCAGGCCCTGGCCTGCCAGCGGGTGCACGTTGTGCGCTGCGTCGCCGGCCAGCGCCCAGCTGCGGCGCGCGTCCAGGCTGGACTGGGGCGTTGCAGGCATGCTGCCGCACCAGTGGCGCGCCAGGGCCTGCTGCAGCGGCCAGCTGGCGCGCGGGCCGGCCAGGTGCAGCGCGCCCAGCGCATCGCGGCTGGCTTCGCGCAGGCGCTGGGTGAAGGTGTTCTCGTCGGCCTGCAGCCACTGCGCGGCGTGCTCTTGCGCCACGGACCAAACCACGGCAACGGTGTGGCCTTGCGCTCCATCCATAGGCAAAAACGCCAGGATGCTGCCGTCGGGCGCAAACCACTGGCGCGCCACTTGATCGTGGGGCCGCTCGCACTCGAGGCGCGTGGCGATGGCGTGCTGGGAATAGGGGGTGATGTCAAAGTGCACGCCGAATTCGTCGCGTGTGCGGCTGGCGCGGCCTTCGCACACCACCGTGAGCGCCGCAGCGACGGGTTCGGCGACCGACTCCACCAGCGGCTGAAAGCGCACGGCGTCTGCCAGGCGCGCCTCCAGCGCCGGCACGTCCACAATCCAGGCCAGCGCATCGCGGCCATGCTGCGCAGCGTCGAAGCACACCATGCCGCCTTGGTCGGCGTGCACCTGCATCTGCAGCACGCCCGTGGCGTGTTGTGCATCGGGCCAGCCGCGCACGGACTCCAGCAGCGCACGCGAGGCTGCGTTGAGGGCGTAGGCGCGCACATCATCTGGTGCGGGTGCGCCCGCAGGCGGGCCGGCTAGCGCCACGCGCAGCCGATCGCGCGCCAGCAAAAGTGCCAAGGTGCGGCCCACCACGCCCGCGCCGCGAATACATACGTCAAATGTGTGCGCCATGCGCGCGATTGTAGGAGTCGCGTCCAGCCGCGTCGGCGGTGCTGGTATGGGTGCGCGCCGACGGCCTTGCCCCGGCGGGCACGGCCGGCAATGGCGCGGGCATCTAAAATGCCCCGTTTTTCGTCCGAACTCTAGGAAAGCCCTGCCATGAGCCTGAAATGCGGCATCGTGGGCCTGCCCAACGTGGGCAAGTCCACTCTCTTCAACGCGCTGACAAAGGCCGGCATCGCCGCCGAGAACTATCCGTTTTGCACCATTGAGCCCAACACCGGCGTGGTCGAAGTGCCCGACCCGCGCCTGCAGCAGCTGGCCGAGATCATCTCGCCCGAGCGCATCGTGCCGGCCATCGTCGAGTTTGTGGACATCGCCGGTCTGGTGGCTGGCGCCAGCAAGGGCGAGGGCCTGGGCAACCAGTTTCTGGCCCACATCCGCGAGACAGACGCCATCGTCAACGTGGTGCGCTGCTTTGAAGACCCCAACGTGATCCACGTGGCCGGGCGCGTGGACCCGATCTCGGACATCGAGGTCATCCAGACCGAGTTGTGCCTGGCCGACCTGGCCACCGTCGAAAAGGCGCTGAACCGCTACAGCAAGGCCGCCAAGAGCGGCAACGACAAGGAAGCCGCCAAGCTGGTGCAGCTGCTCACGCCCATCCAGGCCGCGCTGGACCAGGGCAAGCCCGCGCGCACCGTGCCCGTGAGCAAGGAGGATGCGCCTTTGCTCAAGCAGTTCTGCCTGATCACCGCCAAGCCCGCCATGTTTGTGGGCAACGTGGCCGAAGACGGCTTTGAGAACAACCCGCTGCTCGACCGCCTGAAGGAATACGCCGCTGCCCAGAACGCACCCGTGGTGGCCATCTGCGCCAAGATCGAAGCCGAAATGGCCGAGATGAGCGACGAAGACCGCGACATGTTCCTGCAGGAGATGGGGCAGGACGAACCCGGCCTGAACCGCCTGATCCGCGCCGGCTTCAAGCTGCTGGGCCTGCAGACCTACTTCACGGCGGGCGTCAAGGAAGTGCGCGCCTGGACCATCCACGTGGGTGACACTGCGCCGCAGGCGGCGGGCGTGATCCACGGCGACTTCGAGCGCGGCTTCATCCGCGCGCAGACCATTGCGTTTGACGACTTCATCGCCCACAAGGGCGAACAGGGCGCCAAGGATGCCGGCAAGATGCGCGCCGAAGGCAAGGAATACGTCGTCAAGGATGGCGACGTGATGAACTTCCTGTTCAACGTCTGAGCCAATCAAGCTGTTTCTAGAGGTTTCACAAGATTGCATTGAGGCCCAGAAACAGCGCAAGAGCCCCGGATTTTCCGGGGTTTTTCATTTCAAGAAACCTCTTGCAATGACCTGAGCTTGCCAGCGTAAAGTGCCTACGGTGGTGTATATGGCAGATAGACTGATACCTTGAAGGTGTATATGATCATGATGTCACCCACTGATCCCGTGCTGCCGTGCTCACTGATGCCCACTGCCGTGCTGCCAAACCGAAGGAGCAGCTTTACCGCCTGAACGACTTTCGCGGTCTCTACCTCGAAGTCAAACCCAATGGCGTCAAGGCTTGGCGCTACCGCTTCAAACTTGCGGGCAAGGGGTCATGGTTCGCGCTCGGCGACTACCCCAGCGTCAGCCTCGCAGATGCCAGGGATAAGTGCGAAGAGGCACGGAAGCTGGTCAAGCAGGGCATCAACCCCGTTCAGAACAGACAGGTCGAACGGATCAAGCGAGAACAGGACTCTGCCAACACGTTCGAGGCCGTGGCCAAAGAATGGCTGGCCTTGAAGGACTGGGAGGAAGTCACCAAACGCCGCAGGCTGGACATGCTGCAACGGGTGGTCTTTCCCTCTATCGGCAAGATGCCCGTGCGGCAAATCACGCCTGCACACGTCCTAGACATCCTCAGCAAGACGGCGAAGCGCGGCGCGCCGACCGTGGCTGCCGAAGCCAAGCGCACCATGTCCGGCATTTTCGAGCTGGCGGTTGCCACCTTGCGGGCAGATAACGATCCCGTCTGGCCCGTCCGCAAGGCGTTACCCGCCAACAAGACGCAACACAAGACAGCACTGACCACGGCGCAGATCGGGAAGTTGCTCACGGACTTCGACAACCACCGTTGCGGCTATCAGGTGAATTTCTGCATCCAATTGATGTGGTGGACGCTCGCTCGCCCAGGCGAGGCTGCGGAGGCAGAATGGGCCGAGTTCGATCTCGATAAGGCGCTATGGTCCATCCCCGCTCGCCGCATGAAGGCTCGACGCGAACACCTGGTGCCGTTGCCACGACAAGCCGTAGAAATGCTGCGTCGATTGCACGCTATCAGCGGCGACCGGATGCATCTTTTCCCTGGCCGGGATGACCGCAACAAACCGATGTCTGCGCATTCGATCCGGCAGGCGCTCAAAGCGCTTGGCTGGAGCGGCACCTACAGCCCGCACGGCACGAGAACGACGGGCAGCACCCGCCTGAATGAAATGGGCTACCGTCCCGACGCCATTGAAGCCCAGCTTGCACACGCCGAGCCGAATTCTGTGCGCCGGACGTACAACCATGCCACCTATCTCGACGAGAGGCGCGAGATGATGCAGGCATGGGCGGACAAGCTCGAACTCTGGAAGCTGGAGGTGCTCAATGGCAAGAACTAAGGGTCAGCAAGCCACCAACCAGAGGGGGCGGCGACAGCTCCGCTTCAGCCTGCTGAAGGAAATCTTGCGCTGCGAGTCAGTGCGCACCCTGTCCAGCGATCACAAAAAGCTGCTTTTCCGGCTTCTGTCGAACGGCTGGAGCATCACCGATACGCCGCCCGATACTTCGCGCATCCGAGCGCTTGAAAAGGTAGCGTCCGACGCTCGTCGGCTACGCGGCGCACTCAACAGTCTTGAGGCAAAGGACGCCGCCAGCCTGGACAGCAACTACCGGCAAACCATTCCGCTCTCTACGCGACTGCTCGCACTGGAAGAGTTGGAGCATGATGCCGCCGCGCTGGCTAAGGTTATCAAGGGAGAGCAGGCAGACATCACCCGATTGCGGTAAAAGCGGACAGCGGCGCAGTTGGTGAAAACGCTTTGCATGTTTGGAATCCCATGCGGCACCCGCAACGATCATGATGTAGACGCTCGCAACGTGACAACCGCGATGCGCTGCGTGATGTTCTCCATGCTGGAAGCAGGTTCGAAGAAGCTGAGCTGGAGCACTACCGCGTCCATCATCAAGCTGGGTATCCGGGTCCAGACAGACCCAAGCGAGAACAGAATGCTGCCACTTGAAGGACTCCAGGCAGTTACGCAGGCGGGTGAGGATGCACTTCGCCTGTTCATGCTTGAGGAACCGCTATGGAACGGCATCAGGCTGGAGACATGAGGCAGAGCTTTCCACGGCATCGTATTGGCCTTATCATCTTGGAAATTAGCGGATAAGGAAAAGCGGTCTTCATGCAAATACGGGTGCAGACCTACAAAGGCAAAGATGGGCGGATTAGGCAGGGCAAGACCGTCTCCCTGCTGCGGTATGCCTATGATCCTGAGAAACGGCGCTCAAAGCAGGTCGTCATTGGTACGCTGGATCGTTGGGCAACAGAGTTACCGCCAGAACTCGATAGCCTGCTCACTGATGCCGAGCATCACGAGTTCAGGGAGTGGATTGCTGAGCGGGATCAGCAGCGTCAGGAACTCGCGCAGCGCCATCATTTGCTGCATGCCGCAGAGCACATGGGATGGGCCGCAAAGGCGCTTCTGGCCGGGGCGGACCCAGTGCGGCCCGAGCGGATTTGGGAGGCGCTGGACGTGCTGGCAAAGGCGCTTGAGAAAGCAGGTTACCCAAGGCCAAGCAGAGGGCGTGGGCGTCCATCGAAAGACGAAACCCCAACCCCGGATGATCTGGTTGTAAGTCTTTACGATGATCCGATGCTGGCGGCAGAGATAGCAGATGCGCAAGAACGGGTGGCGGCGTTGCCAAACTTCATCCCGCTCCCCCCGGCAGCACGAAAGGGGAAAGGGTCAGATGGCCCGTGATGCGTTAGGATTATGAGATAAGAGTATTGGTGAAAAAATGGCCACAGCCGAGCAAATTAAAGCACTTTTAAGAAGCCATGCTGATCGGGACGATCAGCGCTTCTACGCTACGGCTTTGCAGGTCGCAGCTCAAGAGGCTCGCCAAGGCCATCGTAAACTGGCCAGCGATATTAAGGAGATGGTTGAAAAATCCCAAGTTAATAGCAACTTGGGGCTCGCGCCGGTAAAACCAACGCCACTTGTTCAGCAACCCAAAGGCGACTTAAGGGGATTGCTTGAGCTTACGCACTCGACAGTAAGAATTGGCGAGCTGGTCCTCGGTGCCGAGGTTCTGGAGCGCCTCCATCGCGTATTGCTTGAGCAACGACAAAAAGATCGCCTTTCCCAATTTGGATTGCTCCCGCGACGCAAGCTCCTGTTCACCGGACCGCCAGGAACGGGAAAGACAATGTCTGCCTCTGTGCTTGCGACAGAGCTGAAACTACCGCTCTATACGATTGTTCTTGATAGTTTGATTACTAGGTTCATGGGGGAAACCGCAGCAAAGTTGCGACTTGTTTTTGACCACATCAAGCAAACTCGGGCGGTCTATCTCTTCGACGAGTTCGACGCCATCGGCACCCAGCGCGGAGCGCAAAATGATGTAGGGGAAATTCGGCGCGTTTTGAACTCGTTCCTTCTTTTCGTGGAGCAGGACGACTCCGAAAGCATTATCGTCGCCGCGACCAACCATCCCGAGCTGCTAGACAAGGCGCTTTATCGCAGATTTGACGACATCATTCGGTTTGAGAAGCCGTGCGATGACCAAATTCAGAAGATTATCGAGAACCGGCTGGCCATGTTCGAGACCCGATCTCTTGCTTGGAATGAGGTTACTGCGGCAGCTCACGGCCTGAGCGCTGCGGAAGTGACACGAGCCTGCGAAGATGCGGCGAAAGAGGCGGTTCTTCATCATGACAAGAAACTGTCTACCACGCTTGTATTGAAGGCGATTGAGCAACGTCAAGCTGGCAAAGAATAAGGAGTGGTTATGCCAGACCAGAAGCGGCACCTTCTGATCGAAGGTTTTCTGTCCAACGAAGATTTTAGATCGCGCAGAACTGGTAGAAACCCGGCCATTCCTCTTCAAGATCGGATTCCGCACGGCCAGCAGTTGTCAGCAAGATACGCTGATCTAATGCAGCAGTACGATGAGAAACGGCAGAATGCCGAGCCACCAATCACAGAAGATGTGGGGATATTTGTAGAGATCGTCGGAGTCCCCGGCATCAAGTTGCCTCTAGACAGTCTAGATACGCGGGACTTCAGGTTGCACGCTTGCCGCAAGGTTGGCGATCGCGAGGTTGCTCTGGTATTCATTCCTGAGACTCGTCGAGAAACGTTTCAAAGGAAGGTCACGCAATATCTTGACCCGGAGAAAGATGGGAAAGGTGGTCCTCGCAATCACAATTTGATCGACAGTATCGCCGAAATGCGCTTGGCGGACCTGCGTGCGTTTTGGACGGATGCCCCCAGCCTATTCCCCCAGGACTCCAATCAACAAATTTGGTGGGAGCTTTGGCTCAAGCGACGTAATGGCGAAGACCCGCAAATCATTGCGGCACAGCTATCAGAGAGGATCGGCGGGCGACTCGGAAATACCTCGCTAAGTTTCTTCGATAGCATGGTATTTCTGATCAGAGCTTCCTCTCAACAGTTGGAACGTGCCCCTGAGTTAATCTCTTCTCTTGAGGAACTGCGGCGCGCCAAGGAAACTCCGAACGTCTTGGTGGAATCTTCGCCAAAAGAACAGCGTGAATGGGCGGGCGATTTGGCCGCACGGTTGAGAATTTCGGACGAGGCATCCGTTTCTGTAGCCATTCTCGATACCGGCGTAAACTACAATCATCCATTGCTATCTTCTGTCTGCAATCAGCCGCAATCGGAAACATGGCAGCCGCAGTGGCCGCGTTACGATGAGGTCAATGACCATGGCTCCAGACAAGCCGGCTTGGCGATATTCGGGGATTTGCATGACGCGCTGGTGAGTCGGTCTGAAATACCTCTACAGCATCGCATTGAATCGGGGCGTATTATACCGCCGCGCGGTGCGAATGACCCGGAACTGTACGGCGCAATTACTGTAGGTACCGCATACAAACTGGAAGCAACGAGACCCGAATGGCGGCGCGTCTATTCCTTGGCAGTAACGGCCGACTCGGAAAAGGAAGGCGGAATCCCTACCTCATGGTCAGCGGAAGTTGATCAATTCTCGTCGGGCGCAGAGGACGGGCAACAACGACTTTTCGTGATCTCAGCCGGTAACAATCGCTCCCTCTTGCCAAACGTAGACCACTGGGAGCAGCTACATCTTGCGGAGATAGAAGACCCGGCGCAGGCATGGAATGCCCTGACGGTTGGGGCATACACCGAGAAGACAACCAATGATGACCCAAGCTTTGATGGGTGGTCGCCCTTTGCCCGAGCTGGAGATGCAGCTCCTGCCTCTAGGTCATCTGTCAATTGGGGTTGGAAGAAGCAGGCACCTTATAAGCCTGATGTTGTAGCGGAGGGCGGCAATCGTTTGCTGTCTCCCGATGGGACGGCCATATCCGATGCTGACTCAGTTTCTCTTCTGACAACATCCGGAAAGGCGGCCGGTCAACTCTTTGAGGTATCCGCCGATACAAGTGCCGCCTGCGCATTGGTTTCACGCCAAGCGGCTATTCTCATGGATGAATACCCGGACTATTGGCCAGAGACAGTTCGTGGGCTCCTGGCACACTCAGCAGAGTGGACTGAGCGCATGTGGGAACGTTTCGGAGTTCTCAGCGGCCACCACAGCCCCAAGGTCGCCAAAGAGACGATGCTTAGGAGCGTCGGATACGGCGTTACCAACCTTGAGCGTGCGCGCTATAGCGCCGGTCATGAATTGACGCTGGTCGCACAAGATCATCTTCAACCATTCACCAAGAACGCGGATGCCTCGGGTTCGGCCGATCCCAAGCTTAACGAGATGCAGCTATATGAGCTGCCGTGGCCGGCAGATATTTTGCGCCAGCTCCCCCCAGAGTTAGAGGTGAAGCTGAGGGTAACGCTCTCGTACTTCATTGAGCCCAATCCTGGTCGGAGAGGCTATAGGCAACGATATAGCTACCAGTCGCATGGCCTGCGTTTCGAGGTCATTCGGCCTGGCCAGTCACTTGAGAATTTCCGAGCATTTATCAATGCGCTTGCAGATGCAGATGACTACATCGGTCCAGAAGGTGATGCAGATGGTTGGCAATTTGGCCCTCAGCTTCGGACGCGAGGCTCGCTGCACTCCGATGTCTGGACTGGTTCTGCCGCAGCCTTGGCGGACATGCAAACAATCGCCGTTTATCCTGTGGGAGGCTGGTGGAAATACCGCGCAGCACAAGATCGCTGGCAGAACAGTGTTCGCTATAGCCTGATCGTCAGCATCGAGGTGCCAGATGAGACGGTCGACATCTATTCCGTGGTTGAGAATATCGTTCAGGCTCAAGTTGAAATCGCTGTCTGATATGCCCCGTAGGGCGTCCGTCGTGCTGCGGGCAATGCCTAGAAGGGGATGTCGTCAGCCCACGGAAGTCGTGATGCGTGTTGCTCTGCCGCCTTGGCCTTTGACTTGATCTTTATCTCCAGCGCCTTGATGAAGCGGATCGACGCCGCGACGTGATTGAAGATCAGCAGGCTTTCCTCGTAGTTGAGGATAGGGTTGTCGTGAGCGAGGCTCTTGTTGTTGCGCACGTCATTGAAGGCTTCGAGCACCGAGATACTGGACTTCAAGATGCGCTCGGTCATGGCCGACTCAAGATGTCCACCATCTCGTAGCGCCTTGATGTACTCGCCGAAGACACTGTGCAGCGGCTTTTCACGAGTGATCGTGATGCCGTGTGGCTCGCACGTCACGCGGATGAACTTGTTGACGAAGGTATGCAGCCGATCCAGCCCGCCCTCGGGCTGATTCTTCTCGATGGCTTCGCGAACATGCTCTGCCACCACCTCGAAATCCCGTTCATCAGCGATGGCGGTCAGCGCATCCAATTCGGCCACTGGCTGGTCACTGAGAAGCCGCTGGGCGATCTTCCGACAGTCGTCGATGAGTAGAGGGTTGCTGTCGCCAAAGCACTGCTCATCGGTCGCATAGTCGATCAGCCCGCCAATGACACGCCCCGCGACATGATTGCCATCCACATCCCAGAACGTGCGCATCCTGTTGGCCTTGGAAGTGCCCCGTGCCTTGTACCTCTCGGCATCAATCTCGACTCGGTACTCATCGAAGAAATCGCCAAAGGTACGGTCGGAAAAGTTCAGGACGTAGCCGCCGCCCATGCCAAGCAGCTTTTCCAGCTTTCGACGCTCGCTCCCAGTCAGATCGGACATGAGCTCCCTTACGCCTTCATCTTGACCCACACTATGCCGACCGCGATGGTCAGGACGAGCCCGGCGAACACCGTGCTGGCATAGCGGTAGTACAGTTGTCTCAACGCCCAGCGCAAGGGCCGGGCCTCTGCCTTCTTCTGTTCAGCGATCAACTGGGTACACGCTCGTTCGCGCGCCTGTAACTCCGATGTGGCACGCTCCTCGGCATAGAGGACAGCCGCCAGATAATCGAGCATCCGGTGCTCGACGATGTTCTGCTTCCACGTTTCGACTGTAGCCAATGCCCCGGCCTGCATGGGGCGGGATCGCCCTTCGCGATGTTCGGGGTCGGTGTAGTCGAAGACCAGCCCGAACTGCTCATAAAACCAGTTGCGGCGCGCCTTGTTGTCACCGTGAGCCTGCCCGGCCAGCAGCTCGATGCTGTTGACGGTCGCCTCGGGCCACTGTTGCACCCACAGGACAATCTCATTCATCAGGTAGGTGCCGATCCGCTGGCCATCCAGCCCCGGCAGATCAAGAAACACCGCCCCCTTCGACATCGAGGGCGATGTCAGCGAGACAGAGTTGAAGTTGCGCGAGTAGCTGCCATCAAACCGCCCTTTTCCGCCGTCCCGGTGCGAAAACTTGGCAGTGATGCGCTGATACGAGAGGCGGATCGACGCCTCGTAGATCGTCCCGTCGCGAGGATCGCGCCGATAGGTTTCCTCCCGCTCGACCAACACCCAGCCCAGTGCCTCGGCCTCCGGGCGCTCCTTGTCCTTGACCTCCAACACCAGAATGCGCGGTTTCACGCTCTGGCTGTCTCGCCACGCGTTATCGAAGGATGGGAGTGCCATGTCCACCTCTTTGGTTAGGGCAATGCTGATCAAGGTCCACCGTTGTCGCTTCTCAAACGTTATCCGCAGATGAAGCAGCAGACCCTGGCAATGGCCGCAGATCAAAACAACGGATTCGAGCAGTCGCGCAAGCCCACCCG
>NZ_JBFWLZ010000010.1:0-83068 GCF_050251835.1 Diaphorobacter sp.
CAAGCTGCTCGTGCGCTACGAAAAGCTGGAGCACACGTTTCTCGCTCTCAACCATCTGGCCGCCGCCATCATCACCTTGCGAAAGATCAGTCTACCTGTCAATATTATTTACGGATAAATCCTTAGTGCGGCTCCCAGAATGAGTTCGGATACGACCAGCCCATGGCAGGGTGCGAAGACACCCTGGTGTACCCCATCGTCGATGAGTTGGGATAGCCTAAGGGTACGGACCTGCTGGTAGTGATCGAAGATACCTCTGGCAACTGCTGAATCTTCGACGTCCTTCAGGAACTGGACACCGATGCGACTAGCCGCCTGGACGCCTACGTCCAGGTAGGCAGCGAGTGCTGTCGTCAAATCCTGTTCACGGTGGATCAGTGCTTCGCCCTGTCTCAGGAGGCTATCGAAAAAGCGTTGCACGACGGCGCAGAAGATCTCTTCCTTCGTCTGCGCAATGTCGTAGAGGCGCCGCCGCGAGCAGTGCAGCCGTGCGGCGATTTCACCCACGGTCAGGCCTTTGACCCCCTCCGTCAGGAGCAGATGGGTCAGCGCATCGAAGAACTCTTCGTCTGTGAGCTTCTTTTTCATGCGGGTTTCTCCTAATGAGACATGGTACCAAGTCAATTGACTTGGTACCAATCGAGCGCGTCTAATGGTACCAATTTAAAAGAAATGGTACCGCTTGAACAGCATGCAAGGGGCATCACCGAATGCAGAGGCCTCCAGCTGAACGCCGCCGCCGCAGGCATGTGAATTGTCTGCGATAGCTGTTCCACCGAACCAGACTTGACTTGAACGGAGAAGCACAGCAATGAATCTGCTGGACTATTTCGATGCTGGTGCTACCAGCCATCCGGATGCGCCTTGTTTCGTGGACTGCGGGCGTGATACCCCGGCCGTCACCTATGCGCAAGCGGGAGCGCTCACGTGCCAGATCGCACGGGGGCTACAGGCCTTGGGACTCGCACCTGGTTTTCACGGCGCAGTGCTGAGCGGCAATGCCGGGGCTGCTTTCGTGGCGCTGCTGGGGGTGTTGCGCGGAGGGGGTGTCTGGCTGCCCGTTAATGCGCGCAACAGCGTGGAGACCAACATCGAGTTCCTGCAGGACATGGACTGCGACGTCCTTTTCTATCAGGCCCGCTATATCAGCCAGGTCGCCGAGATCCGCGGCAAGGTCCCCCGCATTCGTCACTACATAGCTCTGGAAGAGGCCGATGGGGCGGATCTGTCGATTGCTCGGTTGATCCAAGGCCAGCCGCCCGAGATGTACGCAGCGCCGCTGCAGCCGCGGGGGCTGGCCATGATCATGGGTACCGGTGGCACCACGGGGCGCTCGAAGGGCGTCATGCTCAGCCACCGCAACCTGACGGCGACCATGGCCAACCATATGTCGGCCATGAACATTACCGACTGCATGACCGTGCTGGCGGCGGCACCTATCACCCACACGGCGGGGCTGGTGTCGCTGCCCTTCATGGCGCGCGGTGGCCGCGTTGTCCTGATGGACGGGATTGATCCGCAGAACCTGCTCAAGGTGATCGAGCAGGAGCGGGTCAACATGCTGTTCCTGCCCCCAACAGTCATCTATACGCTACTGGCGCAGCCCAACGTCCGCGATTTCGACTTTTCCGCGCTGCGCTACCTCATGTACGGCGCCGCACCCATGTCGCCCGACAAACTGGCGGAGGCCATCGATGTGTTCGGCCCCGTCATGCTGCAGATCTATGGCCAGGCGGAAGTGCCTGGCGCGATCTCCGTGCTGCGGGTCGAGGACCATTTCATCGACGGGCAGGTGGCGCCCCGCCAGCGCCTGCTGAGCGCGGGGCGCCGCTTCCCCTTCACGCGGGTGGCGGTCATGGACGACGACGGCAGCCTGCTCACCCAGCCGGGGGCCGTGGGCGAGATCGTCGCGCAGGGCGACATCGTGACCGAGGGCTACTACAAGAACCCCGAGGCCACGGCTGAAGTGCAGCGCCACGGCTGGCACTGCACGGGCGACGTGGGCTATTTCGACGAGCAGGGCTTCCTGTTCATCGTTGACCGCAAGAAGGACATGATCGTCACGGGCGGCTTCAACGTCTTCTCGTCCGAGGTCGAGGCCGCCGTCATGGCCCACCCGGCCGTGAAGGACTGCGCCGTCATCGGCGTGCCCGACGACAAGTGGGGCGAGGCCGTCAGGGCGGTCATCGAGCTGCGCCCGGGCCAGTCCGTGGAGCCGCAGGCGCTCATCCAGTTCGTCAAGGACCGCCTGGGCAGCATCAAGGCGCCCAAGGAGGTCGAGATCGTCGCGCAGCTGCCGCGCAGTGCGGTGGGCAAGGTCTTGAAGAAAGAAGTCCGCAAGAAGTATTGGCACGCGCAGGAGCGCATGGTTTCCTGACGCACGTTTGGTGATTCAACCCCGGAGGTATCGCAATGCAAGAGCCCGTTCTCGTTGCCGGTGTCGGCATGACCCCTTTCAAGAAACCCGGCGACAACCTGCCGTACCCGGAAATGGCTGCGCAGGCGATCCGCGAGGCGCTGCAGGACGCGGGCCTCACCTACTCCGACGTGCAGGACGTCTATGCGGGCTACGTCTATGGCGACTCGGCCAGCGGCCAGCGCGCGGTCTACGAGGTCGGCATGACCGGGGTGCCGGTGATCAACGTCAACAACAACTGCTCCTCCGGCTCCACGGCCCTGTACATGGCGCGCAAGGCCGTGGCCAACGGCTCGGCGGACTGCGCGCTGGCGGTGGGTTTCGAACAGATGCCCGCCGGCGCCCTGAGGGCGTACTGGGACGACCGGCCCGATCCGCTCGACCACTTCAACGGGGTCATGGACGAGATCTTCGGCCACCCCGAGCTGCCCATGGCGATCCGCTACTTCGGCGCGGCGGGCCGCGAGCACATGGAGCGGTACGGCACCCCGCTGGACACCTTCGCCAGGATCCGCGCCAAGGCCAGCCGCCACGCTGCGCGCAATCCGCTGGCGCTGTTCCGCAAGGAGGTGACGGTGGAGGAGGTGCTGGCCAGCTCGCCCCTGGTGCCCGGCGCCATGACCCGCCTGATGGCCTGCCCGCCGACCTGCGGCGCCGCTGCCGCCGTCTTCGTGAGCAAGAAGTTCGCCCAGAAGATGGGCCTCTCCGCCAACGTGCAGGTGTTGGCGCAGTCGCTGGTGTCCGACCGCCCCGGCGCGTTCGCCGACAAGTCCGCGATTTCCGTTGTGGGCTTCGACATGACGCGCGAGGCCGCCCGCCAGGTCTACGAGGCGGCAGGCGTGGGACCGCAGGACATCGACGTGTGCGAGCTGCACGACTGCTTTGCGCAGAACGAGCTGCTCAGCTACGAGGGCCTGGGTTTCTGCGCCGTCGGCGAGGGCCGGGCCTTCGTCGAGTCGGACAGCAACACCTATGGCGGCGCGGTCGTCGTCAACCCCTCGGGCGGGCTGCTGTCCAAGGGCCATCCGCTGGGCGCGACCGGCTTGGCGCAGTGCTACGAGCTGACCCACCAACTGCGCGGCAGCGCCGAAGCACGCCAAGTGGAGGGTGCACGCCTGGCCTTGCAGCACAACGCGGGCCTGGGCGGCGCCACCGTGGTGACCCTGTACGGGCGCGCGGACTGAGGGACGAGATCATGGTGAAACGCCTGGAAGGCAAGGTGGCCCTGGTCACCGGTTGCGGATCATCGGGGCCCGGCTGGGGCAATGGCAAGGCCATGGCCGTGTTGTTCGCCCGCGAAGGGGCGAAGGTCTATGGCTGCGACATCCACCTGGACGCAGCGCGCGAGACCGAGTCGATCGTGCGGGAAGAGGGCGGGGCCATGAGCGTGGCCCAGTGCGACGTGACCGACCCCGGCGCGGTGGAAGCGCTGGTCCAGGATTGCGTGACCACCTATGGCGACATCGACATCCTGGTGAACAACGTCGGCACCGCCCGCCTGGGTGGGGTCGTCGAGCAGAGCCTGGAGGACTGGCGCCTGGTCTTCGACATCAACCTCACCTCCATGTTCCTGACCTGCAAGCATGCGATCCCCTCCATGCTCCGGAAAGGCCGGGGGAGCATCGTCAACATCGGCTCGGTAGCCGGCGTGCGCGACAGCGGCGTGGCCTACGTGTCCTACAGCGCCTCGAAGGCCGCGGTGCTCGGCTTCTCCCGCAGCGTCGCCCTGGAATACGCCAAGCGGGGCATCCGCTCGAACGTGCTGATGCCGGGCCTGATGAATACGCCCATGGTCCGACAGCCCGTGCTGTCGCTGGCGGACGGGTACCGGGAAGCGTCGCAGGAGGAAATGCTGGCCAAGCGGGACCGGCAGTGCCCCATGGGCCACATGGGAGACGCATGGGACGTGGCCACCACGGCCCTGTGGCTGGCGAGTGACGAATCCAAGTACGTCACGTCCGCCGAAATCATGGTCGATGGCGGTATTTCCGCCCGCATCGGCTGACCTGGAATACATGCAAATCAACGACAGGAGACACATCATGGTTAGCGTTGCGAAATGGTTTAAAAAGGGCATGGTGGTCGCCGCGGCGGCGGCCATGGGGCTGGTGTCCAACGGGCATGCCCAGTCCAAGCCCGAGAAGTTCAAGATCGGCGGCGTGCTGTCGCTCTCCGGTCCCTACGGGCTGCTGGGCGAGGACATGCGCCGGGGCGTGCAGATCGCCGTCGAGGAGCGCGGCGGCAAGGTGATGGGCGTGCCCATCGAAGTCACCTGGGAGGACGACGAAACCAAGCCCCAGCCCGCCGTGCAGAAGGCCACCAAGCTGATCTCCGAGGGCTCGCACATGATCTTCGGTGCGCTCAGCTCCGCCTCCACGCTGGCGGTCATGAACCTGGCCAAGCAGCGCAAGGTGCCCCACCTCGTCACCATCTCGGCGGACGACAAGATCACCGTGCCCGGCGGCTCCCGCTACACCTTCCGTACATCGAACAACCTGGGCATGGAAAACCGCATGGCGCTGGCGTACATGCAGGACAGGAAGCTCAAGAAGATCTACATCGTTACCGCCGACTACCAGGCCACCCGTGACGGCTACGAGTGGATCAAGCAGCAGACCGGCCCCAACGGTATCCAGATCGTGGGTGAGGACTTCCCGCCCCTGGGCAACCGCGACTATTCGTCCATCGTGGACAAGATCGCCAAGTCCGACGCCGACGGCGTGCTGCTGATGCTGACGGGCTCGGACGTGGTTACTTTGCTCAAGCAGGCCGGCCAGGTGAACCTGGGCAAGAGCAAGGTGCTTTTCGGACCCGTGGCCGCCGATGAAACCATGGCGGCGGCCGTGGGGCCGGCCTCGCTGGGCGTCAATTCCGGCCTGCGCTACGACCACACCATCGACACCGCCGCCAACCGCAAGTTCGTCGAGGCCTACCGCAAGAAGTTCGGCATCTTCCCCAGCATGACGGCCGGGGAGGCCTACGACGGCATGGCGTGGTGGCTGGACACGGTGGAAAAGACCGGCTCCTGGGACAAGGAGAAGTGGGTGGACGCCTTCGCCGCCAGCGTCCGCGAGAACTCCGTGGAAGGCAAGAAGACCATGCGTGCCTGCGACCACCAGGCCCTGCAGCCGGGCTTCTGGGGCGAGGTGGTGCAGGGCACCCCGCCAGCCCCCGCGCTGACGATGAAGATCACCAAGGTCTTTCCCGAAGAGAAGCTGTTCGAGGCCTGCAAGAACTGAAGGCCGCAGCGGGAGGCCGCCCCGGCCTTCCGCACTCGGTGAATCGCTATGTCAACTATCGTGATCGGCTTGAGCCTGGGCATGCTGCTGTTTTTGCTGGCGGCGGGCCTGACGCTCATCTTCGGCATGCTGGGTGTGATCAATTTTGCCCACGGTGCCATCTATATGTTGGGCGCCTACGTCTCGTATGAAACGGGGCGGCGCACGGGCTCGTTCCTCATGGGCGTGCTGGCCGCTACGTTCTTCACCGCGCTGGCGGGCGCGGTGATCGAGAAGCTGGCGCTGCGACCGCTCTACGAGCGCCCGCACTTCTACCAGCTGATCCTGACCTTCGGCCTGATCCTGATCCTGAGCGACGTGGTGCGCTTCGTCTGGGGCCCCGGCTACCAGGAGGTGGCGATTCCGCCGCTGTGGAACGGCACCGTGGACATGCTGGGCAGCACGATCCCGATGTACCGGCTGTTCGTGATCGGGTTCGGCGCTCTCGTCTCGGCGGGCCTGTACTTGGTGCTTGAGAAGAGCACTTTCGGCATGCTCGTGCGGGCCGCCAGCAGCGACGCGGAAATGGTGCGCATCCTGGGCCTGCCAGTGGGCGCGATCCGCATGGCGGTCTTCGCCACGGGCTGTGGCCTGTCGGGCCTGGCGGGCGCGATCGCGGCGCCGCTGTTCCCCATCGAGCTGGGTATGGCGACCAACACCATCATCGACTGCTTCATCGTCGTGATCCTGGGTGGGCTGGGGAACATCCGGGGGGCGATCGCGGCGTCCATGCTGATCGGCATGGTGCGTGCCCTGGGCTACGTGTACCTGCCCGGCTGGGTGGACATCATGACCTTCGTGCTGCTGATCGGCACCCTCTTGACGCGCCCGCAGGGCTTGTTCTACCGCGCGGCGAGGACGGCATGAAACTCTCCCTGTTCGACATCTGCTTCGGCCTGCTGCTGGCCGCGGCCGGCATCCTGCTGCCCTTCCTCAACCCGAGTGAAGCGCTGATCCAGCTGGTCACCCTGGCGGCCATCTGGGCGATCTTCGCCATCGGCTTCGACTTCGTGTTCGGCGCTTTGGGCATGGTGTCCTTCGGGCACGCCACCTTCCTCGGGGTGGGCGGCTACGCCGTGGCCCTGGCGACGCAGAAATACGGGCTGCCTTTCTCCGCCGGCGTGGGCCTGGCCATCATCGTGGGGGCTGCGTTCGCCCTGCTGTTCAGCTTCTTCGCGCTGCGGGTGTCCGGCATCTTCTTCGCGCTGGTGACCCTGGCGCTGTCCCAGCTGATCTTCATCCTGGCGGACAGCAAGCTGCGCGGCTTCACTGGCGGGTCGGACGGCATCTCGGGCGTGGAGCGCCCGGGCTTCCTGGGCATCGACTTCTACGACCCCGTCCACTACTACTGGTTCGTGCTGGGCGTGTATGCCCTGGTCATGCTGGCGGTGATCTCGCTGCGCAGTTCGCCGTTCGGCCGCGTGATCGCGGCGATCCGTGGCAACGAGACCCGCGCCGACCAACTGGGCTTCAACGTCAACCGCTACAAGCAGATCACCTTCGTGATCTCGGGCGGCCTGAGCGGCCTGGCGGGGGCGCTGCTGGCCTCGCTGCTGATGTACATGAACCCGCAGATGCTGCACTGGACCACCTCGGGGGACGTGATCATCATGACCCTGCTGGGCGGCTCCGGCTCGCTGTGGGGCGCCACCGTCGGCGTGATCGCCTTCGAGGTGCTCAAGGAATGGCTGAGCAGCTGGACCGAGTACTGGTACGGCGTGCTGGGCCTGGTGTTCATCCTTGCAACCATCTTCTTCCCGCGCGGCATCGTTGGCGAGCTGGAGCAGGGTTTCGCGGCCTACCAGAAGAACCGGCGCGGAGGTGCGCGATGAGCCAGGCAGCACTGCGGTGCGAGGGCGTGACTGTCAGCTACGGCGCCCTGAAGGCGGTCAACGACGTCAGCCATGAATTCCTGGAGGGCTGCATCTACGGCCTGATCGGACCCAACGGCGCGGGCAAGACCACGCTGCTGAACGTGCTGGCCGGGCGGCAGATGCGCCATGCGGGCAAGGTGTACTGCGGCGGCCGGGAGATCAGCCAGCGCCCCGCCTACGAACGGGCCCGCATGGGCATCGGGCGCAGCTTCCAGATCATCAAGATCTTCGGCGAAATGACGGTGGCCGAGAACCTGCTGGTCGCGGCCCAGTCCCGCCGGCCCGGGTTCCAGCCCTTCTGGATGAGCCGCCACTTCGACCGGCAGTTCCGCGAGCAGCTGGATGCCATCCTGGAGCTGACGGGGCTGGCGGCCCACCGCGACGACGTCGCGGGCACGCTGCCCTACGGCCTGCAGCGCTCGCTGGAACTGGGCGTGACCCTGCTGCCCGATCCCAGGATTTTGCTGCTGGACGAACCGCTGGCGGGCATCGGCCACCACGAGATCCAGGCCGCGCTGGCCCTGATCCGCAAGGCCGCGCAGGGGCGCACGGTGCTGCTGATCGAGCACAACATGGATGCGGTGATGTCGCTGTCCCACGAAATCGTGGTCATGAGCAACGGCTCGGTCATCGCCTGCGGCGCCCCCGAGGACATCCGCAGGAACGAAGCGGTGCGGTCGATTTACCTTGGGGAGGACGCGCAGTGATCGAACTCGAAAAAGCCAGCGTCAGGTACGGCCAGGCCCTGGCGCTGGAAGAAATCTCCGTGCGGATCGATTTCCATGAAATCGTCGCCATCGTCGGGCGCAACGGCGCAGGCAAAACCACGCTGCTCAAGGCCCTGGTCGGCCTGATGCCCCTGGTGGCCGGCCGGCGCCTGCTGGGCGAGCAGGACATTTCGGGCCTGGGCGTGGAGGCCATCGCCAAGCTCGGCGTGGCGCTGGTGCCGGACACGCGCCGCATCTTCCCCAACCTGTCGGTGCTGGAGAACCTCAAGATCGGCGCGCTGGCCCACCAGCCGGGGCACTGGACCCTCGACCGGGTGCTGGACGCCTTCCCGCGCCTGCGGGAACGGCTGGACTTCGGCGGCGACCAGCTCTCCGGCGGCGAGCAGCAGATGCTGTCGATCGGGCGCGCCCTGCTGGGCAACCCGCGCATGCTGCTGCTCGACGAACCCACCGAGGGGCTGGCGCCGGTCATCGTGGACCAACTGGTCCGCGTGTTCAGCGAAGTCCATCGCCAGGGCACCGGCATCGTGCTGGTGGAGCAGAACCTCAAGGTGCCCCTGAAGCTGGCCCACCGCCAGTACGTGCTGGACCATGGCCAGGTCGCCTGGTCCGGCACGGCCCAGGAACTGGACGCGCAGCGCGCCCACGTCGAGGGCCTCATCACGACGGGCGCAGCGGCGTGACCGCTCCGTGCCCATGCAAACCCCAATCCAAGGCATGCCCATGAACGCCCGCACCGCCGCGCGCATCGCGCCCCTGCATGAAAGCGACCCCCGCTCGCGCGACCCCGTGCTCGAAGAGCTGGTGGATTTCGTCGGCTACCGCCCGAATGCGCTGCTGACCATGGCGCGCAAACCCGGCGTGGTGCCCGCGCTGCTCAAGCTGTTGAGCGTGACGCTGCGCGGCGACGGGCAGCTCACCCAGGCGCTGCGCTTCCTGATCGCCGCGGAAGCCGCGCGCGGTGCGCGCTGTCGCTATACGACGACGCACCTCGTCCACGCCGCCCACCACCTGGGCGTGGGCTGGGACAAGCTGGCCGCGCTGCCGTCCTACCGGGACGACCCTCGGTACACCGAGCAGGAGCGCAAGGCGCTGGCCATCGCCACCGCAGGCGGCAGCCTGCCGGTGCGCGAACCGGGCCAGGCCATCGACCAGGCCCGGCAGGTCTTCTCCGAGGAGGAAATCGTCGAGATCGTGTCCTGCGTGGCCATGGTCGGCTGGTTCAATCGCTGGAACGGCCTGATGGGCTCGGAGCTGGAGCCCATGCCCTCGGAGGCGCTGGCCCACGTTCCCTGGCTCCAGGATCTCGAAGTCTGAAAGAGAAGGCCATGTACAGCCGCATCCACGAACCCCACGCATGCACGCTGACCGATGCCCTGCGCGAATGGGCCGCCAGCCGCCCCGCAGCGCCCTGGCTGGAGGACAGCCAGGGCATCGCCTTCACCGTGGGGCAGGCGTTCACCAGCAGCCAGCGGTTTGCGAGCTTCCTGCACCACCAACTGGGCGTGCAGCCCGAAGAGCGCGTTGGCGTCTTCATGTCCAACAGCTGCGCCATGGTGGCGACCACGTTCGGCATCGGCTACCTGCGGGCCACGGCGGTGATGCTCAACACCGAGCTGCGTTCCTCCTTCCTCCGCCACCAGTTGAACGATTGCCAACTGGCCACCATCGTGGTGGACTCCGCGCTGGTCGAGCACGTCGCCAGCCTGGCGGATGAGCTGCCCCACCTGCGCACCCTGGTCGTGGTGGGCGACGCGCCCGCCGCCGTGCCCGAACGCTGGCGGCAGGTGGCCTGGATGGACAGCAGCGCCTGCGCGCCGTGGGAAGGCCCCGCGCCCCGGCCCGAGGACATCTTCTGCATCATGTACACCTCCGGCACTACCGGGCCCAGTAAGGGCGTGCTGATGCCGCACTGCCACTGCGCCCTGCTCGGGCTGGGGGCGATACGCAGCCTGGAGATCACCGAGGCCGACAAGTACTACATTTGCCTGCCCCTGTTCCATGCCAACGGTCTGTTCATGCAACTGGGGGCGACGGTGCTGGCGGGCATACCGGCCTTCCTCAAGCAGCGGTTCAGCGCCAGCACTTGGCTGGCCGACATCCGCCGCAGCGGCGCCACGCTGACCAACCACCTGGGCACGACGGCCATGTTCGTCATCAACCAGCCGCCCACGGAGCAGGACCGCGACCACCGCCTGCGCGCCAGCCTGAGCGCGCCCAACCCGGCCCAGCACGAGGCCGTGTTCCGCGAGCGCTTCGGCGTGAAGGACGTGCTGTCTGGGTTCGGCATGACCGAGGTCGGCATTCCCATCTGGGGGCGCATCGGGCACGCTGCGCCGAACGCGGCCGGCTGGGCGCACGAGGACCGTTTCGAGATCTGCATCGCCGACCCCGAGACCGATGTGCCGGTGCTGGCCGGGCAAGTGGGCGAAATCCTGGTGCGGCCCAAGGTGCCCTTCGGCTTCATGGCGGGCTACCTGAACGTCCCGGCGAAAACGGTCGAGGCCTGGCGCAACCTCTGGTTCCACACGGGCGATGCAGGCACGCGGGACGAACAGGGGCTTATCACCTTCGTGGACCGCATCAAGGACTGCATCCGCCGCCGGGGCGAGAACATCTCGGCCACCGAGGTCGAGGTCGTGGTGGGCCAGTTGCCCGGCGTCCATGAAGTGGCGGCCTACGCCGTTCCGGCGCAGGGCGCGGGCGGGGAGGACGAGGTGATGCTCGCCCTGGTGCCCAGCGAGGGAGCGGCGCTGGACATGGCGGACATCGTCCGCCAGGCCAGCGCCCAACTGCCACGCTTCGCCAAGCCGCGCTACCTGCGCCAGATGGACAGCCTGCCCAAGACGGCGACCGGCAAGATCCAGCGCGCCGTCCTGCGCCAGCAAGGCAGCGCCGGCGCCTACGACGCCGAGGCGGCACCCGCCCGGTAAACAGGAGGAGCACACCATGTCGGAAAAACTGCGCGGCAAGGTGGCCGTGGTCACCGGCTCGGGCCGGGGTATTGGCCGGGCGATGGCCCTCAAGCTCGCGGGCGAAGGGGCCCGGCTCGTCCTCAACGACCTCGACGACGAACCCGCCATGGCCGTGCGCGAGGAGATCATCGCGCTGGGCGGCGAGGCGGTGGCCTGCTGCGGCAGCGTGGCCGAAGCCGGTTTCGCCGACCGGCTGATCGGCACGGCCACCGGCGCGTTTGGCGGGCTGGACATCCTCATCAACAACGCGGGCTACACCTGGGACAACGTCATCCAGAAGATGAGCGACGCGCAGTGGGACGCGATGATCGACGTGCACCTGACCGCGCCGTTCCGCATCCTGCGCGCGGCGCAGCCGGTGGTCCGCGCGCTGAGCCGGGCCGACGCCGAGGCCGGCCGCCGTGTGGTGCGCAAGGTGGTCAACGTCTCCTCGGTCTCGGGCGTCTTCGGCAATGCGGGGCAGGTCAACTACTCCGCCGCCAAGGCGGGCATCGTGGGCCTGACCATGGCGCTGGCCAAGGAGTGGGGGCGCCTGAACACCACGGTCAATTGCGTGGCCTACGGCCTCATCCGCACCCGCATGACCGAGGCCACCGCCGATTCCGACGCCGCCATCCAGGTCGAGGGACGCGAGATCAAGGTGGGCGTGAACCCGGACCTGATGGCAGCGATGGAGCGGAACATTCCGCTGGGCCGGGCCGGCACGCCCGAGGAGGCCGCCGGCGCGGCCTACCTGTTCTGCATTCCCGAGTCCGACTACGTGAGCGGCCAGACCCTGCTGTGCACGGGCGGGCTCACTGGCATATAACCTGATGCGATGACGAAGCCAGACACCCCCGCGCTGACCTACCCCTTCGAGCCCCCGGCGTCGCACCACACGGTCGAGGTCGCCCCCGGCGTGCGCTGGATCCGGCTGTCCATGCCGTTCCGGCTCGACCACATCAACGTCTGGGCCATCGACACGCACGATGGCTGGGTGCTGGTGGACACCGGCCTGAACAACCCCACCACCGTGGCCGACTGGCTGGCGCTGATGGGTGAGGGGCCGCTGGCGCGACCGCTGCAGGGCGTGTACACCACGCACATGCACCCCGACCACATCGGGCTGGCAGGCTGGTTCACGCGCCGCGCTGGCGTGCCGCTGCACATGAGCCGCCTGGAATACCTGAGCTGCCGCGTGATGCACGCCGACACGAACCGCGAGGCGCCGCCCGACGGCGTGCTGTTCCACCGCCGCGCGGGCTGGTCGGAGGCAGCCATCGAGGGCTACCGCAGCCGCTTCGGCAGCTTCGGCAAGCACATCCATGCGCTGCCCGAGAGCTTCCGGCGCCTGCAGGATGGCGACCTGCTGCAGTTGGGCGCGCACGCCTGGCGGGTCATCACCACCGGCGGCCATTCGCCGGAGCATGCCTGCCTGTACTGCCCCGGCCTGAAACTGCTGGTTGCGGGCGACCAGGTGCTGCCGCGCATCTCGTCGAACGTGTCGGTGTTCGCCACCGAGCCGCAGGCCAATCCGCTCAAGGAGTGGTTCGAGTCGCTGGACAAGCTGGCGCGGGAAGTGCCCGCCGATGTGCTGGTGCTGCCCTCGCACAATGAACCCTTCTACGGGCTGCACGAACGCCTGGGCTCGCTGCGCGCCGGTCAGGAGCGGGCGCTGGAACGGCTGCGCCAGTCGCTGACGGGCGGGCCGCAGCGCATCGTGGACGTGTTCCCCGCCTTGTTCCACCGTGCCATCGATGAGCAGGACGGGCAGCAACTGAGTCTCGCCACGGGCGAGGCCGTGGCCTGTATGAATTACTTCATCGCGGAAAGCGCCGTAGGGTGCACCGTGGATGGGAGCGGCGTCGCATGGTATGAGCTGAAGTCGTGAGGCCGCACCATCTCCGGCCTCAGCTACCTCATTCATTGAGAGGGCAGTCCACGCTGGTGTTTACGACTTTAGATAGGCAGCGGCCTGGCTGGGCATTGCGAACAGCCGCATGGATGCTGGGTGGGTGTTTACGACTTTAATTGCCCAGAATAGCCACCGTGATGCATGAACCTGCCGAGGCATTGGCCGCCTGACCCATGCCGCAGGCAAGCGCCCGGGCCAAGGCCGGAGCGCTTTGCCGCAGGGAGCCGAACCATGCCCACCATCAACATCACCAGTGGCCCGCGCATGGCGGCGGTCTACGCGCCCGGCACGGTACGCGCCCGCCGCTGGCACGGCGAGGGCGATGTGCGCGGTTACCGTCCGCCCTCGGGCTGGATGGCCCGAGCCGATCTCACCGACATTCATCCCATCACGGGCCGTGCCTTAGCGCGGGCCGTGTGGTGGATCATTGAGACAAAGGAATAACCATCGTCAGCACCGCGCCTAGGTCGTTTCGCCCTAGGCGCGGTGAGCTTCAAAAATCCGGGCGCGGCGGTGGCCGCGCCCGGTGTCGAAGGCATTGCTGCATTGCGCAATGCCTTCGGGCACTGGCCCGTCCAGGGCCAGTGTCAGGAGGTGGCCGGGCGGCACACTCGGTAGTTGCAGGGAAGTCAAGGCTTGCCGCCAGTATGACCTGTGCATGCACGGTCTCAGCCTGCACAATTATTGAGGTTGAGTCATCGCCACGGCTTCATGTTCGGGAAGACGCTGGAGCGGCAAGAGATCCATGACATCACAAAACAGAGCGCGGTTCTGCCAGTCGTTGCGGTCGCCGATCACATAGAAGCGCCGCTTCGCCCGCGTTGCCGCCACGTTCAGCAGGTTGGGCTCCGAGACCGCCCAGTCGCGTGCGCCGGGACCGTCGGTATTTCCGCCCAACACCATGATGACAACCGGCGCTTCCTTTCCCTGCATGGTGTGGATGGTTCCGGAAACCATCGTGTCGCCGAGCAAGCGTTTGAGGTTCTCCAGGACATTCTTGAAGGGCGTGATGACCGAAATGTCGGCTGCATTCACTCCGTCCTCATGAAGCAAGGCCAGCAGCGCCCGCAGGGCTTTTCCTTCAGCCGGCACCCAGTTCCCGTCGGATGTTCCACTGGCGTGAATCCACCCCGTAGGCAGTCGGGCGGGGGTTTCCTTGTCGGCTCGCGGTGCGATGGTGCCGTACACCATCGCACCGTCGTAGGCGATGCGGTTGGCCAGTCCGTGCATCGGCTTGTCGCAGCGCCGGTGCACGGCCAACGGCAACCCCACCCACGTCTTGCTGTCGGCCGGTCCCGCCATGCGGCCCCACGCAGTAGCCTGGTCCGCCAAGGTTTGCGCGGATTGTCGGTTGGGGAGCCAATGTGCATCGACACGGTAGCGCGTGCGCATGTGTTCCAGCACTGCGTCGGACATCCCCGCCGCGCGAGCTTGGCGCCCCTCAAATACCGCCGAACCGGCGATGCCGGATCGACCCGGCCAACGCCCCGCCACGATGGACGAGGCGCTGGCGAACACGCTGGCGCTTACTGCGGCAGGTTGTACGAATGCGTGCCGTCCTCAACGCTGGCGGTTCTCGCCCATCACGTCACGAAGGACGGTTCACGGACATCCCGCCCGGCATCGCCATGGAGCTTCCACGCCACGCCTCAAGACCGGCGCCGCAAGGTGCGGCCGGGGCGTTCTCGCTTGTCGTCGGGTGGTTGACCCGGCCCGCGTCAGTGGGCGAGCCGGTGCAGCCTTCGTGCGGGGATGCCGAGTCGGCCCTGTCTCTTTTCGGTGCGGTTCGGCCCAAGGCGTCCTTGTGTTGTTGTGAATCCTGGCGGGGGCGCGGCTGCGCCTCGGGCTTCATGGCTGCAACCGTCCAGCGAAAACAATTTCCCCGCCGCTGCGCGGCTTCCTCGCGCAGCAAATTCTTTTCGCCTCCCGGCTCTCCACTGCGTTTCGACCGCAAGCGGTGCAGCCCGCCCGTCCCCCGCCGGCCGGATCACAACAAGGACGCGATGGGCGCGAACCTTGTTCCACCAAAAGGAGTTTCATCATGGCCAACATCGGCAGCTTCACCGCAGACAAAGACGGCTACACCGGCACGCTTCGCACCCTGACGCTCAACGTCAAGGTCAAGCTGGTGCCCAACGACAAGGGGGACAACGAGAAGGCCCCGGACTTTCGCCTGCAGGCCGCCAGCCACGATATCGGCGCGGCGTGGAAGAAGACCAGCGAGGCCGGGCGGGAGTACATCTCCGTGACCCTTGACGATCCTTCGTTCCCGGCCACGGTCTATGCCCGCCTGATCGAAGGCGAGGACGGCACGCACGACCTGATCTGGTCGCGCAGCAAGCCCCAGGCGGCGTGACCGCCACAGCGCCCCGCCCACGTGGCGGGGCGCTGTGCTGCCTTCGCGGCACTTCAAGGAGGCAACACCATCGCCAAGGCTGCGCCGTGTCGAGCGGCTTTCGCATGTGTTGAGTTGCCCGCCGCAAGCGGTGGCCGGGCGTGTCGGTGCGTTGCACCGCCGGGCTTTACGGGCTGCGCCCCGTGCCGACTTCGCCGTCACGGCCATCCGGCTGCAATCCCTCACGCCTTCGCGCCTGCGGCGCTGCGCGCTTCGCTTGCCTCCTGGGGAAAGCCCTGTGGCCTATCCCCGCCGCGCGATGCTTGGCGCCCCTGCAGTCCCCGAACCGGCTGAGCCGGATCGGCCACGCCAGCAACGTCGCACGCTATGGCGTGTCACTCTTCTTCGCCACAGTCTCCAACTCCTGGCGCACCTGCACCAGAAGCTGATCAACCTGCTGCAGGTCGTCGCCGGCATAGGCCAGCGTCAGCAGCGTGAGCGGGTGCACCTCCATGACCTCGCACAGCTCGGCCAGCTTGTTCAGGGTGGGGCTTTTGAGGTCGCGCTCCAGCGTGCTCATGTAGGTGCGGCTGGACACGTCGGAGAACGCCTCCTGGCTCAATCCACGCGCTTTCCTGATGGTCTTTAGTGCCTCCGACAATGTATGTTTCGCTGCCAACCCTGGATCTCCCCAAAATCCAAGATGACAGCCGATTGCGCCCTATAGGGCTACAATCTATAGTGTTCAACTATGCCTGCCTGCCGCTTTTGTGCTTTTACGGAAATCCGTATCTGCGGCTTCTCACAGAAGCGCAAAGCCGCATCCGTGCCTTTCCACAAACCCGCCAATGCGGTTTTGCGCTTTCACGCTTCGGCGGTTTTGTGCGAATGAGGGGACGCCCATGAACCAGCTCATCACCGAGGACGAGCGCAGGCTGTTGCTGGAACACGGCCAAGCCCGCGCCGCTGGCCGGGTCATCGACCCGCTGCCCGTGGTGCGGCTGTTCACGCCGGATGCACACGCCACCTGGCTGTTGGTGTCGCTCGACCCCGCCGACGGCGATACGGCCCATGGCCTGATCGACTTGGGGATCGGCATGCCCGAGCTAGGCGAGATCAAGCTGTCCGACCTCGCATCCATCGTCGGGCCGAGCAAACAGCCCGTGATGCGGGACCGGTATTTCCGGGCGGTGCGCCCGTTGTCGGAGTACCTGCGGCTGGCCCAGGAGAACGGCTCCATCCTCGATTGAGCCGTTCGCGCCCAGGCCAAGCCGGGCGCATTGAGACTATTTCGGTCTTGCTCCAGACCCGTCCGGTCTTAGTCCGCACTATCGCACCAAATCGGTGCCATCGTGGCGCAATCGGTCATGATGCCGGCCGTGGCATCGGGCACGGTGGATATCGCAGGAGGCGCGTATGTCCTCGCGCGCCACCGTCGCATTCAGACGATCCATGCAACCCATCCGATGCATTTCGTCTTGACACGCAAGTTACCAATCTACCAGCTTATTCACGATTGGATGCAAGTTTGATGCGGTGACGTTTGCGTGTGAAACCGGTGACGGCCGTCCTGCTCTACGGGAGCTTGCGTCATGGCCGAGCCGCACCACTTCGCGCACTGGTATCCGACCGCCGCCTACCTCTACGTCCTGTGCCTGGACACGCTCGCACTGGCCTGGGAGTACCTGCGTCGCCATCCCGACTACCGGCTCGACTGGCTGCGCCGTCATCGCCAAGCACAAGCAATGCATGAGGCTGCGCATCGCTGGGGCCTGCGTCTGCTGGAAGACCCGGCCTTGGACGCGCGTGACGCGCATCCGGCCTGGCTCCCCGGCCATGAGGCCGTGGTGCAGCTTCACCCCGATGCCGATCCGCCACCGGATGCCGAGCCGTTCGCGTTTTGGCGCATTCCCGGCCACAAGCAACTGCTCCACGACGGCAAGGGCCTGGCGCTGATCGCGCGCAGCCCCGGCCTTTGCCAGCGCTATGCGCTGGCGCCTGGCCTTGAGGACGGCATGGCCGTGGCCCATGCCTACCGTGGCCGTGGGGCCACCCACGTGCCTGACACGCCAGCGCCGATGGCTCGCCCCCGACCGCCCCCTGCGGCGCTGCTGGAGCTGCACACCCTGCAGGCGCTCGACGCCACCCTGGCGGGCGCGTCCTTGCGCGACGTGGCCGAGGGCTTGTTCGGTGCGGACGCCGCGGCCGGCTGGTACAGCGACGGCGGCCTGCGCTCCAAGGTGCGCCGCCTGGTGCGGCGCGGCGATGCGCTGATGCGCGGCGGCTATCGCCGCCTAGCACAGCTTGCGCCGCTTGAGAAGGGTCGTTTTGAAGAGGACGCAAAACGACCCTGAGCAGGAGCGCTTCGTTTTCTGAGACTGCCTCCATCCGGTTGCGCTGTGTGGCCGGAGCCCTGCAACCGATGGAGGTTCTCACCATGCGTCCTGCTCCCTTGCGGCCTGCCGCCGCACCCGCAGCTACCCCGGCCGCTGCTGCACAGCCGCAGCGTTATCTCACCAACGACGAGGCTGCCGACTACCTGCGGCTGTCGCCGCGCACGCTGGAAAAGCAGCGCGTGCTGGGTGGCGGCCCCAAGTTCCGCAAGTTCGGCCGCCGCGTCATGTACGCCGTGGCCGACCTCGATGCCTGGGCCGCCGAGCGCAGCTTCGAGAGCACGTCCGATCCCGAATACGCCGAGCAGCACTCGGCGGACAGCCGTGCGCGCTGATCACTGGCGCGCGGGTGGCCTTCGCCATGTTCAGCCCATCCGGGGCAGTCAGGCAGGAGCGCGAACAGCTCGATCTGTTTCGCGCCTTGCCGGGCGACATGGCGCCGCGCGACAGCCAGGACTTGATGGCCTTTCCGTTCTTCTCGCTGGCGAAGTCGCGGCGCACGACGCCGATCGACTTTCAGGCCGGCGGCATCACGATCCGCGTGGAAGGCACGCAGGAACACGGCATCGCCACGATCTGGGATGCCGACGTGCTGATCTGGGCGGCCTCGCAGATCGTGGAGGCGCGCGACGCGGGCTTGCGCCCGTCGCGGCTGATGCAGGCCACGCCCTACGAGATCCTGCGCTTCATCGGGCGCGGTACATCGCTGCGCGACTACCAGCGCCTCAAGGCCGCGCTGGATCGCCTGCAATCCACGACGGTGGCCACGTCCATCCGGGAGACCACGGGAAGGCGGCTGCACCGCTTCTCGTGGATCAACGAGTGGAAGGAGCTGGCCGATGCCAGGGGAACGCCCTTGGGACTGGAGCTGATCCTGCCGGACTGGTTCTATGCGGGCGTGCTCGATGCCGCCCTGGTGCTGACCATCGACCCGGCGTACTTCCGGCTGACGGGCGGGATCGAGCGCTGGCTGTACCGCCTGGTGCGCAAGCACGGTGGGCGGCAGCCGGGCGGGTGGCAGTTCGACTTCCAGCACCTGTACCGCAAGTCGGGCAGCACGGCCAAGCCCTACGACTTTGCCTGCGACCTGCGTGCGCTGGTCGCGCGGCAGTCACTGCCGGGCTACGTCCTGGGCATCGAACGGCTGGATGGCGCCGAGCTGCTGACCTTCCGGCCAGGGCGTCCCGTGCCGTCCACGGCACGGGGATAAACGGTGCGCGTCCTGTGGACGGGCTCGTGCTATCAGGCGTGCCAGGTATCGTGCTATCGGGCGTGGGACTATCGTGCTATCAGGCGTGTCCATCGGCCGCAAAGCCAATGCTGGCGCGGGTTTCGGTCTCCCTTAACTTCCCTAACTTAAATACTCTAACTGGTAGTAGCAGCGCCGCGTCTCGGTGGACAACCGCCACAGGACGCGAAGCGCAGCGGCAACAGCCGGGCTTTCCAACGCGGAGGGCCAGGCCATGATCGTCGCGCTGCTCAACCAGAAAGGCGGCGTGGGCAAGACCACGCTCGCAACGCACATCGCCGGCGAGCTGGCGATGCGCGGCCAGCACGTCGTCCTGCTGGATGCCGATCCGCAGGGCTCCGCGCTGGACTGGACGCAGCGCCGCAGCCAGCAAGGCTTGCCAAGGCTGTTCAGCGCTGTGGGCCTTGCTCGCGAAACCCTGCACCAGGAAGCGCCAGAACTCGCCAGGCGGGCCGATCACGTCGTCATCGACGGGCCACCACGCATCGCGGCGCTGGCGCGCTCCGCGCTGCTGGCGGCCGAGCGGGTGCTGATTCCCGTGCAGCCCAGTCCCTACGACCTGTGGGCCAGTGCCGAGATGGTGGCGCTGATCCGCGAGGCGCAGGTGTTTCGGCCTGCGCTGCGCGCGGCGTTTGTCATCAACCGGCGCGTCAGCACCACGGTGATCGGACGCGAAGCACGCGGAGCGCTGGCCGAGCAGCCGCTGCCCGCGCTGCGCGCGGAAGTGCATCAACGCATCGTGTTCGCCGACAGCGTGGCCGCTGGCCGACTGGCGCGCGAGACGGCGCCCGACAGCGCCGCCGCCAGCGAAATCACCGCGCTGGTGGACGAACTGCTGCGGTGGCCGTCATGAGCAGTCCCGCCAGCAAACGCACGGGCAAGCGCGTGGGCATCGGCGCGCGCCCGCCCGCGAATCCGCACGCCGAGGCGTGGATTCGCCAGGGCAGCGCCGATGACCTCCAGAAAGGCGACCTCTACACGGCCCGCCTGACCCTCGACATCACGCCCGCCATGCGGGCGCGCATCAAGGTATCGGCCTTCACGCAAGGCGTGACGGTGGCTGATCTGTTGCGCGCGCTGCTGAAGCGGGAATTCCCGGAGAAGTCTCCATGATCACACCCGTTTCGACAGCATTGCCGACGTCATCTGCCCCGCCAGTCGGCCGAGCCGATGGCGTGCCGCTGACGCGCGTTGCGCTCGCCTACATCGACCAACGCTTCGACCTCTATCTGCGCTTCGGCGATCCCTCGCGCATCATCCGATTCGACCGCTGGCGTCGCTGCGCGGTGTTCACGCCGAACGCGGTTCTCTGCCGCATCCGCTGGCAGGCCAACGACTACGGCACGATCCGCTGGCAGCTCATGGTGATGCAGGCGTGCATGCCGATGGATGGCGCGCAGCGCATCCCCGGCGTGCAGCCGGGCGCGCGCCTGTTGCTGCACGCCGAGGGTGAGCAATCGGTGCGTGCCGTGCTGGAACGCATCGACGGCATCGAAGCGCTGGGCATCACGCCTGCTACCGCCTCGCCCGCGTACTGGCGCACGCTGGGCAACCGGCTCGCGGCGCGCTTGCCGCTGCCCGAATACAGCGCCGAGCGGCACGCCGCCTGGCTGGCCGTGAGGGCGCTGTCATGAGCACGATTTCTGTTCCCACTGCTGTCACGCATCCACGCTCGCGCCTGCGCGCTCGCCTCATGCTGGCGGGCCTGTCCACCTGCGGCCTCGCTGCGCTTGCCTGGGCGTCCTTCGTGCATCCGCTGCCGCGCCTGACCTACAACCCATCCGACAGCGTGGCGGTCGGATGGTATCGCGTCGATCCGCTCGACCATCGCACCAGCTCGCCGCCACGTCCGTTGTCCGTGGGTAGCATCGTGTTGGTGCCGCTGCCCGCCGAGGCCGCCGCGCTGGCTGCGCAGCGCGGCTACCTACCGACGCGCATCCCGTTGCTCAAGCGCGTGGGCGCGATGGCGCCGCAAGAGGTGTGTATCGCTGACGGCAAAGTCCGCATCGACGGCGTGCCTTCAGCCGCCGTGTTGCCTGCCGATCGCTGGGGCCGGCCGCTGCCATCCTGGCAGCAGTGCCGTCGCCTTCAGCCTGGCGAGCTGTTCCTGCTCAGCGCGACCAATCCGGCGTCTTTCGACAGCCGGTATTTCGGGCCGGTCAGCGCAGCCGCCGTGGTTGGCGTTGCGCGCCCGGTTTGGCTGGAGTCGCGCCCATGATGGCCGCTGATTCGCTGTGCATCATCGTGCTATCGGGCGTGTCGTTCCGGCGGCGTTCCGTGTGTCGTCGCACATGCAGTGCGAGCGCATCCGCGCCGCACTTCACGCTGCCTCCGGCGCAGCCGTCCCACGTGCAGGCGTCTTGTCTCGAACACGGATGGCCTGCGGCCATCGCCGTGTTCGCCGGTGCGCTGGCTGCCGGTGCAGCCTTGCCGCCGGGCCGCAGTTGCCTGGAGCGGATGCGGGAGGCAAATGCGGAAGGCAAGACAAAAGGGGGCGGCACCTGTCGGCCCGCAAAGCCAGTCTGCACGTGGGGGTGGCGCGGCACGCAGCGGCTTCGCCGCCGTGCTGCTTGTGGCGCGTGGCCCGCGTCGATATGGGCTTGTTCGCGTGCTTCGCACGACGGACTACGCCCCAGCTTTCAGGGAGAGAAGTCATGATCAACCGCCGCGACGACGATTTCCACATCCGCCCCAGCGCGCCAAAAAACCGCGGCCAGGGCTTCGTTTCCAAGGTGCTCCAGCAGGCCGGCAAGGCCAGTGGCGGCAAGTCCTCGGTGCGCCGTCCGGCATCGGCCGTCGGCGGCAAGGCCACCGGCCAGCGGCCCGGCTCACGCCTGGGGCGCGGCCATACGGCGGCGCGGTTTGCGGGCGCGAAGCTGACACCCATGTCGCGGCGCGTGACCATCAAGACCCTACTGGTGAACCAGCAGCGGGCCAGCCCGCAATCGCTCGCCAAGCACCTACGCTACATCGAGCGCGACGGCGTGGGCCGCGACGGCGAGCCAGGCCAAGCCTACGGGCCGCAGACCGATACCGCCGACCTCGACGCCTTCAAGGAACGCTGCGCCGACGACCGGCATCACTTCCGCTTCATCGTCTCGCCCGAGGACGGCGCGGAGCTGGAAGACCTGCGCACCTATACACGGCATCTGATGAACCGCATGGAAGCTGACCTGGGCACACGGCTGGAATGGGTGGCCGTTGATCACTGGAACACCGACAACCCCCACGCCCACCTGATCGTGCGCGGGCGCGACGATACCAGCAAAGACCTCATCATCGCGGGTGACTACATCGCCGATGGCTTTCGGCATCGCGCATCCGAGCTGGCGACCGAATGGCTGGGGCCGCGCACCGAACTGGAGATCCAGCAGACCTTGCAACGCGAGGTGGAGCAGGAGCGGTGGACGAGCCTGGATCGCACGCTGAAACGCGAGGCCGGCGAAGACGGCCGGGTGCAGATCGAACGCTTCAACGAACCGAAGCTGCAACGCCAACGCCTGCTGCTGATCGGCCGCCTGCAACGCTTGCAGCGCCTGGGGCTGGCCGACGAGACGCAGCCGGGCACCTGGGCCGTCCATGCCGATGCCGAGAAGACCCTGCGCGCCCTGGGCGAGCGTGGCGACATCATCCGCACCATGCAGCGTGCCATGCGCGGCGAGCCGCGCGAACTGGCGGTGTTCGAGCCGGGCGACGATGGCCGAACCATTCTCGGCCGCGTAGCCGCGAAGGGGCTGGCCGACGAGCTGCGCGACCGTGGCTATCTGGTCATCGACGGGGTGGACGGCAAGGCCCACTACGTCGCGCTCAACACCCGCGACGAGCTGGCGAACTATCCCACCGGCGCCGTGGTGGAGGTGAAGGGATCGGCCGACGTGCGCGCGGCCGACAAGAACATCGCCGTGCTGGCGAGCGATGGTCTGTACCGCACCGACCACCACCTTGCTATCGCGCAGGGCCAGGCCGTGCCGGGCCGCGATCCGCAGGAAGTCGTCGCGGCCCACGTCCGGCGCTTGGAAGCCCTGCGCCGGGCAGGCATCGTGGAGCGCGTGGCCGAAGGGCTATGGAAGGTGCCGGGCGACCTGCCCGATCAGGGCCGTCGCTACGACGCGCAGCGCCTGGGCGGCGTGGCCGTGGAGCTGAAATCGCACCTGCCCATCGAGCGGCAGGCCCGCGTGATCGGGGCCACCTGGCTTGACCAGCAGTTGATCGGCGGCGGCTCTGGCCTGGGCGACCTGGGCTTTGGCGGTGAGGCCAAGCAGGCAATGCAACAGCGCACCGACTTCCTGGCCGAACAGGGGCTGGCCGAGCGGCGCGGCCAACGCGTCATCCTGGCGCGCAATCTGCTGGCAACGCTGCGCAGCCGGGATGTAGCGCATGCCGCGAAGGACTTGGCCGCCGAAACTGGCCTGGAGCATCGGCCCGTGGCCGATGGCCAGCGCGTGGCGGGCATCTACCGCCGCAGCGTCATGCTGGCCAGCGGGCGCTACGCCATGCTCGATGACGGCATGGGGTTCAGCCTGGTGCCATGGAGGCCTGTCATCGAACAACGACTCGGTATGCCGATTTCTGCGCAGGTACATGACGGCCGCGTATCCTGGCAAATCCGACGGCAACAGGGCTTATCTGTTATCTGAAGCCAGCAGCATATCGAGCACCCACTGCAAGGATGCGTCTACAAGCGTTCTCGATGTTGACGACCGGAATGCGCCTGATGCCCATGCCGCGCAACGCCACCTTTCCGGGGATCAGCACCTGGTCGGCCATGACACCAGCAGCGGCGTTGCGCATGTGGGGCGCCTGCAGTTGGGACGGGGTGATGCCTGCATCGGCAATGGCTTCGCCAATCGCCTCGGCGGTGAGCGATTTGAGACCGCAGTCAATGTGCTTGCCGGAACGGGTCATGCCCGTGCCAGCGACGAAGACGGGCTGCATGGAAAGCATCTAAGACTGGGCGGATGAGGAATTTGCACGCCTGCGCCGGAGGCTGGTGATCCAGCCGCTCAAGCCATTGGGGGCCAGGAAGACCACCGCGAGCAGTGCGAAGCCGAAGATCATCCACGGCGCGGATTGCGACACGCTCTCGGCCAAGTTGGGCGTGAGCACGATGAAGGCAGCCCCCAGGAAGGCGCCCCACAGGCTGCGCACCCCGCCCACGAAGCTGCCCACCAGCAGGGACACCGAGAGCAGGAAGGGAAAGTTCTCGGGCGCGACGAACTGGCCCGCCACCACGCTCAGGGCACCGGCCAGGCCGGTGAACGCCGCGCTGAGGCCGAACATCTGCGTGCGCAGGGCGGTGATGTCGAGCCCGCCCGCCGCCGCCGCGAGCGGCTGGTCGCGCGAGGCGTCCACCAGGCGGCCGAACTGCGAGCCGAGAATCCGCCGCGCCAGCAGGAAGGCGCAGAGCGCGCAGGCCGCAACGCAGGCCATGATGGCCCAGTCCGCCCGGTCGGCCAGCACTCCTGGGAACACAGGTTTTTCCAGGACGATCCCCGCCACGCCGCCGGTCAGCCACTCGATCTTTTTCCACTTGAGCGCCTGCGGTGTCACCACCGCCACCGCGAAGGTGGACAGCGCCAGATAAAGCATGGGCAGCCGCAGCGCCGGGAAGCCGAAGAGGAAACCCGCCACGAAGCACAACAGCGCCGCCACCGGCACGCCCACGTAGAATGGCCAGCCCAGGTGATGCGAGAGCACCGCCGCAGTATAGGCACCGATGGCGAAGAAGGCGCTGTGGCCGAGCGAGATCTGGCCCGTGTAGCCGGTGAGCAGGTTCAGGCCCATGATGGCGATGCCATAGATCAGCACCTGCGTCATCACGTACAACGGATAACTTTGCCAACTAAAGGACCAGGCCAGCAGCGCGAGCCCGACCACCGAGGCCGTCCAGCGCAACCAGGTGGGCGATGCCGCCGGGCGGATGTTGAGTGGGGCGTTCATGGTACTCATGCTCACACCCTCACCTGGGCCGTCTTGCCGAAGATACCGGCGGGCCGCAAGACCAGCATCGCGATGATCAACAGCATGATGCAGGTCAGTTTCAGGTCGTTGCCGACCACGTAGGCGCCCAGCAGGTTCTCCAGTACCCCGACGGCGAAGCCCCCGGCCACGGCGCCCACAGGGCTGGCGATGCCGCCCAGCAGCGCGCCCGCCAGTGCGTAGATCAGCGGCCCCATCATCATCGACGGCTCCAGGAACACGATGGGCGCGGCCATCAGCCCCGCCACGGCACCGGCCACCGCTGCAAGACCCCAGCCCACGGCCAGCACCTTGTTGGTGCTGATGCCCGACAGTTCCGCCGACGGCGCGTTCACCGCCACCGCACGCATCGCCAGGCCGAACCGGGTGAAGCGGAAGAACGCGAATACCGCCGCCAGTTCGGCCAGGGTGACGAGCAGAACGCCGACCTCGTGGGCCGACAGATAGGGTTCGGCACGGCTGAGGACGCCACCGAACGGCGTGGCGAACTCCAGCATCTCATGCCCGAACAGCCAGCCGACCAGGCTGTTCAAGATGATGAGCAGCGCGATGCTGGCCGCCACGACCGAGAGCACCGGCTTGTGCCGCAGGGGCTGGAAGATGACCCGTTCCAGCGCCAGCCCGAGCAGGAAGGAACCCACGACCACGACGGCGAAGGCCACCCACCATGATGCGCCCGCCTGAACCAACGCCCAGCTCATATAGGTGGAGAACATCGCCAGTTCGCCCTGCGCGAAGTTGACGGACGAAGTGCAGCGATAGATGAGCACAAGCGCGATGGCGAGGCTGGCATAGATGCCGCCCGCCGCCAGGCCCGAAGCTATCTGGTGAAGGAATGCTTGCATGGTGATGAACCTTTTTTGATCAGTGGCCGAGGTAGCTGCGGCGCACGGCGTCGTCTTCGCGCAGCTCGGCTGCGGTGCCCTGGGCAGTGACGCGCCCGCTTTCGAGCACATAGGCCCGGTTGACTAGGTTCAGCGCGACCTGGGCGTTCTGCTCCACGATGAGCGCCGTGAGGTGCTCGGTTTCGCGCAACTGGTGCAGGAGTTCGTAGATCTCCTGCGTCACGCGCGGCGCGATGCCGAACGAAGGCTCGTCCAGCAGCAGCATCTTGGGGCGCGTCATCAGCGCGCGCGCGATGGCCAGCATCTGCTGCTCGCCGCCGCTGAGCGTGCCCGCCGCCTGCTTCGCGCGGCTGGACAGCTTGGGAAACAGCGTCTGCATCCGGGCGATGTCCTGCTCGATGCCGTCCTTGTCGCGGCGGTGGATGGCGCCCACGCGCAGGTTTTCCAGCACCGTCAGGTCGCCAAAGGTGCCGCGCCCTTCGGGCACGTGGGCGATGCCCAGCGAGGCGATGGCGGGCGCGGCCATGTCGATGATGTCCTGGCCCTCGAAGCGCAGCGTGCCCTTGGCAGTCACCTGCTGGTGGCTGATGGCGCGCAGGATGGAGGTCTTTCCCGCGCCGTTGGCGCCGAGCAGCGCCACCATCTCGCCGGCCTGCACGTGCAGGTCGATGCCATGCACCACCGCCGTTCGGCCGTAGGCCACCGCGAGGTTGCGGATTTCAAGCCGTTGGGTCACAGCACACCTCCCAGATAGGCATCGAGCACGGCGTCGTTGTTGGCCACTTCCTCGGGCGAGCCCTGGGCGAGCTTGCGGCCAAAGCTCAGTACCGCGAGGTCGGAGCAGGTCTTCATCACGAAGCGCATGTTGTGCTCCACGATCACCATGGTCAGCTTCAATTCCTCGTGCAGGCGCAGCAGCACGTCGCGCAGTTCATCGACCTCGCCAGCGGTGAGGCCAGCGGCGGGTTCGTCAAGCAGCAGCAGCTTGGGCCGCGTCACCAGCGCCCGCGCGATTTCCACGCGGTGCTGGATGCCCACCGGCAGTTCCGCCACGCCCCGGTCGGCATAGTCGGACAGCCGCAGCGTGGCCAGGGCCGCGTCAGCCGAGTGCGCGATTTCTTCCTCGGCGGCACGGACGGCGCGCGAGCGCAGCGCGGCACCCAGCATCGACACCGGCAGCCGCGCGTGCGCACCCACCATCACGTTTTCGCGCACCGTGAGCGAGGGGTAGAGCGCCACGTTCTGGAAGGTGCGGCTCAGACCCAGCCGTGCCACGCCGTGGCGCGGCAGGCGCGTCAACTCGGCCTGGCCGAAGCGCACGCTGCCGTGGGTGGGCCGGTACAGGCCGCTGATGCAGTTGAAGCAGGTCGTCTTGCCAGCGCCGTTCGGCCCGATCAGGCCGAAGATGCAGCCCTCGGGCACGTCCATCGAGAAGGCGTCCAGCGCGACGACACCGCCGAAGCGGATCGTCAGGTCGCGTACGGAAAGAATGGGTTCCATCGCTGCGCTCGCCCCGTCAGGACGGCATCACCTTCCAGCTCGTGCCGTCGAACTGCTGGATGCGCATGTCCGGTATCGGGTGAGGGCGGGCGTCGCTGGTCTTGACACGCAGGCCCGGCAGCATCATGGGCAAATCCATGTCCAGGCGGCGCGACTGCCGCATGATGTTCTCGCGCGAGAGGTCGTTGCCGCACTGCTTGAGCAACTGCACTGTCACTTGCCCAAGGCAGGCACCGAGCACGGTGAGGTACTCCTTGGCCGCGCCTTTGTTGTATTTGTCCATGAAGGCATGCCAGGCCAGGACACCAGGGTCGTCCTTCCAGGTCGGATCGCTCGGATCCTTGAGGAACGCGGCGCTCATGATGCCCTTGACCTTGTCCAGCCCCACCGGAGTCAGCACCGCGGGCACCGAAGATGCGCTCGGGTTGATGTAGATGGCCGGGCGCCAGCCGATGTCGTGGGTCTTGCGCAGCGACTGGAGGGTGGCTTTGGGCGAACCCCACGCCACCAGCACGTCCGCGCCCGAGGCATGCATGGAGACGATCTGCGAGTCCACCGTCGGATCCGACACTTCATGCGACTCTTCGCTGATGAGCTTCTTCCCGGCGGCAGCCAGAACCTCCTTCACGCCACGCAGCACATCCTTGCCGGCGTCGTCGTTCTGGTAGAACATGGCGATCTTCGCGTTGGGCCGCGTCTGCAGGATGTGCCTGGCCAGGATGCGCCCTTCGTCGGTGTACAGGGGCAGCCAGCCCATGCTCCAGGGGAACTTAGCCGCATCATCCAGCCACGTGGCAGAGCCGGACGAAACGAAGAGTTGCGGTACTTTGGCGTTGTTGAGATAGCTGCGCGACGCCAGCCCAGTGGACGAGCCTATCTGCGCCGCGAGAAAAGCCACCTGATCGCGCTCCACCAGGCGGCGCGATTGCTCCAGGGTTTTCGGCGGGCTGTAGCCATCGTCGGCCAGCACCAGCTTGAGCTGGCGCCCATTCACGCCGCCCTCGGCGTTGACCAGGTCAAACCATGCAGACATGGTCTTGCCGACGACGCCATAGCCTGCGGCCGGGCCGCTGAGCGGCCCGGTCGAGCCGATCTTGATCTCGCGATCCGTCACGCCCGGGGTGCCTGCGCCCTGCGCGCGGACCAGGCCAGAAACGCCGGTCAGCATGGCGCCGGAAAGCATGGTGATGAATTGTCTTTTTTGCATGATGTCTCCTGTGGTGGTGGTGAGATGAATGGATGGGTGAACCCTGCTTGCGGTATCAGGCCGTCTTCCCTTGCAGGCGCAGCACGGCTTCGCGGATCAGCGGCATGCGGTCGTTGCCGAAATACATGTCGGTCTTGTCCACAAAGATGGTCGGCGAGCCAAAGCCGCCGCGCGCGACCACCTCATCGGTGTTGGCCTTGAGCTGATCCTTGATCGCCTGCTCGCCGATGCCTGCAAAGAATGGGGCGGGATCGATGCCAATGCGCTGGCACACATGGGTCAGCACCGAATCCTGCGAGATGTCCTGGTCCTCGCCCCAATAGGCTTCAAATATGGCGCGGGCAAACGGCACCATGTCGTTGCCGAGCCAGACGCAGCCGCGCATCGCCTTCACGCTGTTGACGGGAAACACCGTCGGCGGCATCTTGATCGCAAGCCCCGTCGAGCGGGCCCAATCTGCCAGATCCTTTTTCAGGTAGCGGGCCTTCTGCGGCACCGGCGTCTCGCGCGAGGCGTAGACGGTCGGATTGATCGTGTTGAAGATGCCGCCGACCAGGATGGGCCGCCATGTGACCTCGACGCCCAGTTCGTCGGCGAGCGGCTGGATGTTGTGGAAGGCGAGATAGGTCCAGGGGCTGGAGCAGTCGAAGAAGAATTCGATCATGGTGTTTCTCGCTGGTTGTTGGGCGACATGCGGTGTGCCATCTCCTTGGCCTTCTGGCCGAACATGTTCTTTCTTGCTTCGTCGTCCAGCGGCTCCTTCTCGAATTTGCCGACCGCCAGTCCCGCCTGCACTTGCGGCCGGGCGCGCACGCTGGCGTACCAGCGCTTGATGTGGGGAAAATCGTCGAGCGTGAAGCCTTGCGCCTTGTGGGTCATGGCCCAGGGAAAGCAGGCGATGTCGGCGATGCCGTACTCGGCGCCGGCGACATAGGCGCCGGTCTTGCCGAGCTGGGTATCGAGCACGCGATACAGCCGCGCCGCTTCGTCGCGGTAACGCTCGATCGCGTAGGCGATCTTTTCCTGCGCATACAGCGCAAAGTGACCATGCTGGCCGAGCATGGGCCCCAGTCCGCTCACCTGCCACATCACCCATTGCATGGTTTGGGTGAAGCCGCGCAGATCCGTGGGCAGGAAGCGGTTGGTTTTCTGGGCCAGATAGACCAGGATGGCGCCGGTCTCGAACACCGAAAGCGGGCCGCCGCCGTCGAGCGGCGCATGGTCCACTATGGCCGGAATGCGGTTGTTCGGGCTGATCGCCAGAAATTCCGGCTTGAATTGCTCGCCAGCGCGGATGTTGACCGGAGTCACCGTATAGGGAAGTCCGAGTTCCTCAAGCAGGATGGAGATCTTCCAGCCGTTGGGTGTCGGTGCGTAATGCAGGTCAATCATGGCGAATGACGCTCCTGGCGAGCTGCGGATCGACATCACGCCATGACTTGCAGTCACCCGTGGCCGGCCCCCTGACATTCCAGGCTCCCGTCGCGCGGCTTTCTCGGGTTGACGACATCATGCGCAGCTCTTCGAGGGTTCAAGGCGTCAGCGCGGCGCCATGCGGAGGGCCCCATCCACGCGGATGGACTCGGCGTTCATGTAGCCGCAAGTGACCAGAAACTCGACGGCCTGCGCGAATTCATCGGGGTCGCCCAAACGCTTGGGAAAGGGCACGCTGGCCGCCAGCGCTTGCTTGACGTTGTCCGGCAGGGCCAGCAGCAAGGGGGTGCCGAAGATCCCCGGCAGGATGGTGTTGACGCGAACGCCTTCGTCCATCAGGTCGCGTGCGATCGGCAAGGTCATGCCCATGACGGCGGCCTTGCTGGCGGCATAGCTGGCCTGGCCGACCTGGCCGTCCACCGCAGCGGCCGAAGCGGTGTTGACCACGACGCCGCGGTCGCCGTCGGCCAGCGGTTCCAGCGCCAGCATGCCCGCCGTCGATTTGGCAATGCAGCGGAACGTGCCCACCAGGTTGATCTGCACGATGCGGTTGAAGCGATCCACCGCACTCGGGCGGATCTCACCCGTTTTCCGATCGCGGCTGACAGTCTTGACGGCGTCGGCCGTGCCGGCGCAGTTGACCAAAACGCGTTCCTGCCCGATCGCGGCGCGGGCCTTGGCGAAGGCTGCGTCCACCTGCTCCTCGGACGTTACGTCCACGTTGCAGTAAACGCCGCCAAGCTCGCTGGCCAACGCCTGGCCGACGGCTTCGTTCATGTCGAAGATGGCGACCTTGACGCCATGGCTGGCCAAACGCCGGGCCGTGGCGGCCCCCAGGCCGGAAGCCCCCCCGGTGATGACGGCAGAAATGCCGGAATTGAGTTGCATGGTTTTTCCTTGAAGATGACAGACAGGCGTTATTGGCCGGTGAATTTGGGGGTGCGCTTGCCCAGGAATGCCGCTTGCCCTTCCAGGTTGTCGGCCGAACGCAAAGCGACAACGAAATTGCGCTTCTCATGCTCCAGGCCCTGCGCGAGCGGGGTTTCAAAGCTGGCCAGGGCCGCATCCTTGGCCAGCGCCACGGCCAGCGGCGAATTGGCCGCAATCCGGCTGGCCATCGCCAACGCCGTCGGCAGGGCCTGGCCGTCCGCCGTCACTTCGGCGACGATGCCGACGTCGCAAGCCTTGCGGGCATCCATGAAATCGCCGGTCAGCAACAGCGCCATGGCTTTGGACTTGCCGATGGCATGAATCAAGCGCTGGGTGCCGCCCGCACCGGGGATGGCGCCCAGCTTGACTTCCGGCACGCCGAACTTGGCGGACTCGCCCGCGATCACGATGTCGCAGGCCAGCGCCAGTTCCGTGCCGCCGCCCAGCGCGACCTTTTCCACCGCCGCGATGACGGGCTTGGGGAAGCGCCCCAGCGCCGCAAAGAAGTCCCAGCCGGTCGCCGAGCGGTCGCCCAGCAGCGGCGCGGCGCGCAGCACTTCAAAGGCCGTGATGTCGGCGCCCGCGCAAAACACGCCCTCGGCGCCGGTGATGACGACGACCCGCACGACATCGTCGTCGCGCAGTTGCGCAAGCTGTGCGGACAGGCCATCGAACACCGCGCGGTTCAGGCTGTTCTTCGCACGCGGGCGGTTGATGGTCAGGGTGACGACGGCGCCGTCACGGCTGACGAGCACTTCACTGGCTTCGCTCATGGTGGCCCCGCTCATGCAAGCCGCTCGATGATGGTGGTGTTGGCCGTGCCCGAAGCCTCGCAGATGGTTTGCAGGCCATAGCGGCCGCCCCGGCGCTCCAGTTCGTACAGCAGGTCGGTGAGCATGCGCGCGCCGGTGGAACCCAGCGGATGGCCAATGGCCATCGAGCCGCCGTTGACATTCAGGCGGTCGTCCGGGATGCCGAATTCCTGCTGGAACATCAGCGGCACGCCGCCGAAAGCCTCGTTGACTTCGAACAGGTCGATGTCGTTGATGGTCAGGCCCGATTCCTTCAATGCCTTGCGGGTGGAGTCGAGCACGGCGGTGAACTGGATCACCGGGTCGGCGGCGGCCACGGCGGTGCTGACGAAGCGCGCACGCGGCTTGAGGCCATGCTTTTTGGCATAGGCACGGCTGGCGATCAGCAGTGCGGCGGCGCCGTCGCTGATCTGCGACGAGTTGCCGGCGGTGGTGGTGCCGTTGGCGGCAAACACGGCTTTCAGCGTGGCCAGCTTCTCGGGGTCGGGGTTGGCGCGCACGCCCTCGTCGGCGGCGACGACGGGGCTGTTCGGGTCGGCCGGGTCCTCGGTCAGATGCACCAGTTGATCCTTGATGCGACCGGCCTGAATCGCCTCGGCGGCGCGCTTGTGGCTGCGCACGGCGGATGCATCCAGGACTTCACGGGTCAGGCCGAAGCGCGAGTTCAGCAACTCCGACGAAACGCCTTGCGGTATCAGCGGGTTGTCCTGGTAGCGCGCCAGTTCGCGCGGGCTGTATTGCGCGCCCAGCGGCGCGCCGGGCTTGAACGACGGCGGCAGCGGCGCCTGCGACATCGACTCCACCCCCCCGCCGATGGCCAGCTGGTAGGCCCCCGCCTGGATGCCATGCACGGCAAAACTCACCGCCTGCTGGCCGGAGCCGCATTGCCGGTCCACCGTCACAGCCGGGACGGATTCGGGCAGCCCCGCCGCCAGCACGGCATGGCGGGCCAGGTTGCCATGCTGCTGGTCCCACTGCAGCACACAGCCGACGATCACGTCGTCCAGATCGGAGGGGTTGACGCCGGACTGTTCGACCAGCTGGCGCAGCGTCTCGGCCATCAGATCGACGGGGTGCCATTTTTGCAGGCGCCCGCCGCGCTTGCCCACGGGGGTGCGCAGCGCGCCGACGATCACGGGTTCATGGTCATTCATGTGGTTCTCCTGGTAAGAAACTGGGGGTCATGCAAAGCGGGTGTCAGGCGGAATAGCGGTCTGCCTGCTCGACGCGTATGCGCTTCTTGTCGAGCTTGCCGACGCTGGTCTTGGGGATGGCCTCGACGAACAGAACCTGATCCGGCCACTGCCACTTGGCGAAGGCGCTGCCCAGGTGCTCCTTCAGTTGTTCCTGGGTCGCCTGCTGGCCGGGCTTGAGCACCACCAGGGCCAGCGGCCGCTCCTGCCACTTCGGATGCGGAACGCCGACCACGGCGGCGTCGCGCACGGCGGGGTGGCCCATGAGCAGGTTTTCCATGTCGATGGAAGAAATCCATTCGCCGCCGCTCTTGATCACGTCCTTGATGCGGTCGGTGACCTTGAGGTAGCCGTTCTCGTCCACCGTGCCGACATCGCCCGAGCGCCACCAGCCACCCTCCAGGAAGCGGTCTGCGGAATCGGGCATGTCGTGGTAGCTGGCCGTGATCCAGGGGCCGCGCACGCAAATCTCGCCCGCCGACTTTCCGTCATGCGGCAAGTCCTTGTCATCGGCATCGAGGATGCGGATGTCCACCCCGGTCAGCACCAGACCCTGCTTGCGCTTGAGGTTCCAGCGCTCTTCCTCGGTCAGGCGCTTCTTGAGCGTGGACTTGAGGCGGTTCATGGTCACCAGCGTCGTGGCTTCGGTGGCACCGTAGCCGTGGACCACCTCGGCACCGGTGAGTTTGTAGAAACCGATCATCATCGACAGCGGCGGCTCGGAGGCGCCGGACAGCATGCGCATGCTGCTGAAGTCCGGCTTGACCGGCATCGTTTCGATGTACTGCAGCATGGGCTGAAAGATGGCCGGTGCGCCGTTGGCGACCGTCACGCCCTCGGCGATCATGGCGTCAACCAGGGGCTTGGTGTCCTCGGCGACATAGCGGCCCGGCAGCACGATCTTGTCGCCCAGCAGCGTGGCGGCCTGCGGCAGGCCCCAGCATTGCCCGTGGAACATGGGCGTGATGAGCATCACGCAGTCGCTCAGCGTCATGCCCAGATTGGTGGCCATGCCCGTGGAGTGCAGGTAGATGCAGCGGTGCGAGTAGTACACGCCCTTGGGCTTGCCCGTGGTGCCGGTGGTGTAGCAGGCGCTGTAGGCCGAGGTTTCGTCGATCTCGGGCCAGTCGATCTTGGGGTCGGCGGCGGCCAGCAGGTCTTCGTAGTGCAGCAGCGGTTTCAGCGTGGTCTTAATCTGGTCCAGCGGCTTGTCGGTCATGACGATCCAGCCCTTGATCTGGGGCGAATTCGCCGCGACGGATTCGGCGATGGGCAGCAATGATTCGTCCACGCATACGTAGGACACTTGGCTGTGGCCGACCACGTAGCCCAGGTCTTCGGCGCCCAGGCGCAGGTTCATCTGCAGCATGACCGCGCCCAGGCCAGGGATGGACCAGTACAGCTCGAAATGGCGTCGGCTGTTCCAGTCCAGGATGCCGACCCGGTCGCCAGGTTCGACACCGAGCGCGCGCAGCGCATTGGCGCTGCGGCAGACGCGCGCGTAGCAGTCGGCATAGGTGTAGCGGTCCCAGCCGCCATCGGGCGTGCGGTAGACGATCTCCTGGTCTCCGTGGGTGCGCGCGGCGTGCCGGATGAGCGTCGTGGTGTTGAGCTGGCGGTCGTTGCCCGAGGTAGACGGGCAGCCGCGCACGATCTTGGTGGTGTTGGTCATTCTCTGGTCTCCTATGTGGTTGCGTTGAGTGCCTGGAACCGTGGGGCCGGGGCCGCCTCGATGGCGCCGGAGGGGGTGGTCTGGTAGATACCCCGTGCCGCGTTGTGCGGATGCCGCGCCGCCTCGGCCAGGCTGAGCACGGGCGCGAAGCAGGCGTCGCTGCCTTCGAGCAACGCGCACCAGTGCGCCCTGGGTTGGCTGCGGATGAGGGCCGCAATGCGCTCCTTCAGCGCTGGCCACGTCGTCGTGTCGTACTGGTCGGCAGGGTTCACGTCCGTCAGGCCCAGCTTCGACAGCAGCAGTGCGTGGAACGCGGGCTCCACCACCGCGAGGCTGATGAAGCCGCCGTCGGCACAGGCGTACACGTCATAGAACGGCGAATCGTGAAACGGGCTCGGCTTCGTGCCGTCGATCTGCCCATTGGCGCGAATCCAATGCACCAGCGTGCCCATCATGGCCACGATGTCGATGATGGCGGCATCCACGACCCGGCCGCGGCCACTGCCCCTACCGTTACCGCGCGCATCGACCAGCGCGCAGGCGACACCGAAGGCCATGCCCAGCGCCCCGGCCGCGTCCCCGAGCACCGAGGGCGGCACGATGGGCATCTGCCCCTTGCGGGCCGACAGCGACAGCAGGCCCGTCAGCGCCACGTAGTTCAGGTCGTGGCCAGCGGCCCGGGAGAGCGGGCCGTCCTGGCCCCAGCCCGTCATCCGGCCATAGACCAGCTTGGGGTTGCGCGCCGCGCATTCGGCGGGGCCGAACCCCAGCCGTTCCATCACGCCGGGGCGAAAGCCTTCGATCAGAACGTCGGACTGGCCGATCAGATCCAGGGCGCGCGCCTTGCCGCCGGGCGACTTCAGGTCGGTGATCTCGACCGTCTTGCCCCGGTGCAGCGGGTTGGCCGCCGCCCCGCCCAGCGGCTGCGCCCCGGCGGCCTGCTCGGCCCGTGTCAGCGCAATCACCTCGGCACCCATGTCGGCCAGCATCATGGCGGCCAGCGGGCCCGGCCCGATCCCTTCGAACTCCACCACACGGACGCCGTGCAGTGGCTTTTGCAGCATGTGCGAGGCGTTCACAGCTTCCTCGCAATCAGTTCTTTCATGACCTCGTTCGCGCCGCCGTAGATCTTCTGCACGCGCGAGGTGGTGTACATGCGCGCGATCGGGTATTCGTACATGTAGCCGTAGCCGCCGAACATCTGCAGGCACTCGTCCACCACGCGGCACTGCTGCTCGCTGCACCACCACTTGGCCATGTACGCGGCTTCGGCGTCGAGCTTTCCGTCCAGCAGCCGCTGGATGCAGTCGTTGACGAAGGTGCGCACCACGTGAGCGGTGGTGGCGATCTCGGCCAGCTTGTGGCGCGTGGTCTGCATCTCGAACAGCGGTGCGCCGAAAATCTTGCGCTCCTTCGTGTATTCGACGGTGAGTTCCAGGGCCCGGTCGATGATGGCCGCCGCAGGCACGGCGATGGTCATGCGTTCGTAGGGCAACTGGCCCATCAACTGCTTGAAACCAAGCCCTTCGACGCCCCCCAGGACTTGATCGACCGGCACGCGCACCCCGTCGAAGAAGAGTTCGGCGGTGTCCGACGCATGCAGGCCGATCTTGTCGAGCAGGCGGCCCACGCGGAACCCTGGCAGGTTCTCGGTCTCCACCACGATCAGCGAAAGGCCTCGGCTGCCCGCCTCGCCGGTGCGTGCGACCACAATCAGCAGATTGCAGGTGTAGCCGTTGGTGATGAAGGTCTTGGCACCGTCGATCACGTAGTGGTCGCCATCACGGCGCGCGCGGGTGGCGATGGCCTTGAGGTCCGTCCCGCAGCCGGGTTCGGTCATCGCAATGCCGAGCAGCATCTCGCCGCTGCTCAGCTTGGGCAGCCAGCGCTGCTTCTGCTCCTCGGTGCCGTAGTCCATGATGTAGTGCGCAGCGATGCTGTTCACCTGGACGTTGTTGGGCATTTCCGCTCTGGTCAACTCATCCTGTACCACCAGCTGGTAGGCAATGCTGGCCCCGGTGCCGCCGTAGGCTTCGGGCATTTCGGGCAGCATGAACCCCATCTCGCCGAAGGGCCGCCAGGTCTCGCGCGGGACGTAGCCCTGTTCGCGCCAAGCGGGCAGGTGCGGAGCCATCTCGGCGGCGATGTAGCGGCGCACCTGGTCGCGAAAGGTCTCGATGTCGCTGTCCATCCAGGGTTGACGGTGCAATTGCGGCAGCATGGGAGCGCTCCTCAGAAGGTTTGTACGATGAAGGTTTGAAAACTTGGCCAGCGATGCGGCCCCGGGTCATGCCCGCATACCCACAACGGGGCGGGCGAAGCGTCGAATCTCTGCGTTCTCAGTCTGTCCAGGGCATATGGTCGGCATTCAGCCCGTGCGCGTCTTGCCCGCCAGTGCATGGCAAGTTGACTTTGCGTGTGCAAGGGAAAGCCCGGCTGACTCGACCGGGCCGATGGCGGAGCCGTGAGCAGTCATGCCGCGTGCATCGCTGGGCGACACTCCAAAGCGTTGTTTGAATGCGCGGCAGAAATGGCTGGTGGAGTTGAAGCCCCAGTGAAAGGCGATCGCCGAGACCTGCAGATGCCGGCAGACCGGGTCAACGAGTGTCCGCCAGCACGCTTGCAATCGGCTTTCCAGGATGTGGCCGACCACCGTGGTATCGCCCTGCGCAAACAGCGCATGAAGGTAACGCAGTGAAATACCGTGCGCCGCGGCGATGCGTGCCGGACTCAGGTCATCCTCTTGAAAATGCTGGGCGATGTAGGCAAGTACTCGTTCGCGCAACGCGGCCATGGCCGTGAATCGAGTGGCGCTCTCCGGCTCTGGCAGCGCAATGTCCAGAAGCCCGATCACCGTGCGGCAAAGGGCGACGTGGGCGGAGGGCGGCACGGCGCCGATCTCCTTTGCCAACCCCATCAGGTGTTGGCTGAGCAGTGAGCCCACGCCTGTGTGACTGTCAATGCGGCAGGCTGCGGGCGGCTGCTTGCGGCCCGGTAGATGCTCGCGCATGAGCTGCCAGGGAATCATCAACGACACGCTGTGGGTTCGTTCCAGCACCTCATAGTCTTGCCGCTGATCGGTACGCCAGAGGAACATGTCGCCCTCGCAGATTGGCGTGTCCCACTGCTGCAACTGTACTCGGCCGCTCAGGTTCAGCTGCAGCCCCAGGCAGAACTCATCGTCGAATGACGAATGTCCAGGAGGAGACTGCTCGACGCAAGCACCGGTCACGGTGCATACCAAGGAGGCTCCGGCGAGTTCGTGTCGCCGCAACTTCGCCTGGAATGCAGCAGGCTTCGCCGGGGAGGAAAGACTCCAGCGCTGGAAGGAGTCCTTGAGGATCGCTTCCGTCGCATCTATCCTGCCCTCGATGGGCGCATGGTCGATGGACCATTCCATGGGTGACTGTTGCAGCACTTGTCGTCTCCTGAATCTGCCCCCAGACGCCGCAGCCCATCGGGACCGGAGCGTCGACACCGTGGCGTGCTTTCGTGCGGCGCTCAGGGTACCCAAGGCATACAGGCAATCGTAGGCAGCGGTGCTTGGCGCGGCAATGACGGATGGTCTCGATCAACTGACAAGGCACCTCTTTCGACGGATGGGGGAGCGAGGCAACCCCGCAGCCGAGCGGCCCTGCGCTAACCTCCCGGCATCGACGGCGAACTGAAGATGCAAGGAGACGATGATGGATCTGGGTGCAATGCTGGCAGGCAAGCGGGTGCTGGTCACGGGGGCCTCGTCGGGCCTGGGCGAGAACTTCGCTCGGCTGGCTGCTGGTTGCAAGGCCAAGGTAGTGATTGGGGCGCGGCGCAAGGCGCGGCTCGACAAACTCGCCCAGGAACTCGAAAAGCTCGGTTCGCCTCAGGTCACGGTGCTGGAAATGGATGTGGCTTCCGAGCAGTCCATCGACGACGCCTTCGCCGAGATAGACGCCTCGGGCACCATCCTCGACGTGGTGGTTAACAACGCCGGGGCTTCCAACGACGCCTTGTCGCTCACGCTGCCTGTGTCCGACTTCGACTCGCTGATGGAGACCAACGTGCGCGGCGTGTGGCTGGTGGCCGCGCGTGCCGCGCAGCGCTGGGTGGATGCGGGGCGGGGAGGCTCAGTCATCAACATCGCATCGATCCTGGGCGAACGCGTGATGCCGGGCGCCATGCTGTATGCCACGTCCAAGGCTGCAGTCGTGCACATGACCAAGAGCCTGGCGCTCGAATGGGCGCGCCACGGCATTCGCGTCAATGCCATCGAGCCGGGCTACATCGACACCGAGATGACCGATGCCATGTGGGATACCGACCATGGCAAGGCGCTTATCAAGCGCATCCCGATGCGCCGCCTGGGTAAGCCGGAGGAGCTCAACGGTCTGTTCCTGCTGTTCGCGACCGAGGCCGGGTCGTGGATGACCGGCGCCTGCGTGCCAGTGGATGGCGGGCATCTGTGCTCGTCGCTTTGAGTGCGACCGCGTCGAAGCAGCGCTACGTTTTTTGGGTGCGCGAACGATAGACGCCTGGCGTGCTGCCGGTCCATGACTTGAAGGCCCGCTGGAAGGCGGTGCCGTCGGCGAACCCCAACTCGGCGGCGATGGCGCTCAGCGCGGCATCGGTGCTGGTCAACCGAACGATCGCCATGTCGCGCCGTAACTCGTCCTTCAGCACCTGAAAGGACTTGCCCTCCACGGCCAGATGCCGCTGCAGTGCGCTGACCGACATGTGCAAGCGCTGCGCGGCGACAGTCAGATCGGGCCACTCCGGGCACGCTTGCTGCAATAGCGCGCGCACCCGCGCGCTGGCTGTCCGCTCGATTAGACGCGGGCCGATCAGGTTGCCCGGTGTGGCACGCAAAAAGGTCTGGAGCGCGGCGGTGTCACGGCGCATCGGCTGCGTGAATGCGGATGCCTCGAACCAGACCGCCGACCGCGCCTGCCCGAACCGCAACGTGCCCGAGAAGATTTGGGCATAGTCTGCGGCACGCGGCGGTGGCTCGAAGGCAAAATCGAGCCCTCTGGGCACCAGTCGGCCGCCGTGCAGCCATACCAGCAGACGCCAGAAAACGCGCAACAGCAGCCCGTGCAGGAAGTCTGAATGTTTGCCCAGGGCGTGGCGCACGTCCAGAGCAGCACCCTTGAGCAAGCCATCAGAGACGGGCACAAGCGCCACGTCGTCCTGCAGCAGGGCGAAGGATGCACTCACGCGCTGCAAGGCGGCTGCCAGCGTCTTGGCCCCGAGCGTAGAGCGAGCCATCAGCGCAAAGCTGCCGCAGCGCAACGGCCGACCGTGTAGATGGCCTAGGCATTCGTCGTCCAAGCTGTTCTTCACGGCACTGAAGAGTGCGATGTATTGCTCTATGGTCACACGCGACTGCTCCAGATGCAGCAGCGACTCGGCGATGCGGGCCTGCGCCAGAACGCCATCCAGCCAGGACTCGGTGGCCAGTCCTTTGCTGCGCGCGCCGTCGAGCAGGCCATGCACGGCAAAAACAGGAACAGTGACGACGGGTTTCAACATGGTCAAAGGGAGCAACGATAGCTGGCGCTGAATCCGAAATTACACCAAGAAAACGGCCCGCTAACGATGTAGCGTCCGGCTGCGGTCAACCGGATTTTGCCTTGTGCATACAAAGTCAACTCGCCATGCACTGGCGGGCAAGACGCGTATGTGCCGAGTGCCCAGAATACCGCTTGGTAGCACACCCAGGGACGACCCGTGGACGTTCGGCATCGATGCATTCGCATGAATGCTTCTTCGGCAACGGCATGTCGGTGTGCTCACCCGAATAGCCCAGCAACCAGGAGAGAGTGAATGTCTGTCTGCGCCGTGCCTTTGCGCAACATGCTGATTGATGCGGTGATGCGCGAACGTCGTTCCGTGCGCGCCTTTCTGCCGACCCCGGTGTCGCAAGAAGCGGTGGCCCAGATTCTGTCGGTGGCAGCCAGCGCGCCCAGTGGCACCAACACCCAGCCGTGGCATGTCATTGCCGTGGCGGGCGAGGCGAGGAAGCGCCTATGCGACCGTGTATTGCACGCCTTTCACCATGAAGAGGGAGAGCACCAGTCCGAATACGACATCTACCCGGCCGAGTTCTTCGAGCCCTACCTGACCAGGCGGCGTCGGTGCGGTTTCGCTCTTTATGCCGCAGTCGGAATCTCCAAGGGAGATACGGATGCCATGCGCGCTCAACATGCACGCAACTTTGCCTTCTTCGATGCGCCGGTCGGTTTGATCTTCACCTTGGACCGGCGCATGGTGCAGAGCAGTTGGGTGGACTACGGGATGTTCTTACAGAACATCATGCTGGCGGCCCGCGCACGAGGCCTGGATACCTGTTCGCAGATGGCGTGGACCCTTTACCCGCGCCTTCTGGCTGAAGCCCTGCAAATCCCGGACGGGCAGATGGTCCTGTGCGGCATGGCACTGGGCTATGCCGACCCGGCGGCCGTGGTGAACCGCGTGCGCACCGAGCGTGAGCCGGTCGAGAACTTCACACGCTTCAGCGGCTTCTAGAAATCTTGTCATACCAACTAATCGCGTCGTAAGCCGCCTGAGAAATTCAGCCGCCCTGAAGCGGTTGATCGACCGGGCCTTGTCCTGGTGGGTAGGGTCATGCATGGATGTATGCCCTATGGGGCAGACGGGTTGAACCCACAAAGAGGAGTAAGCAATGTCTACCTACGCCGCGCCCTTGCGCGACATGCTGTTCACGATGAAGGAAGTCGGAGGCCTGGATGCGATCTGTGCCCAGCCGGGCCATGAAGAAACCACGCCCGACCTGGTCGAGGCCATCCTGCAGGAGGCTGCCCACTACGCCACCGGCGTGCTTGATCCGCTGAACCGCACCGGCGACGTGCAGGGCGCGCGCTGGCACGACGGCCAGGTCACGCCAGCCGATGGCTTTCGCGAAGCCTGGGCCAGCTTCTGCGAGAACGGCTGGAACGGCATGCCCGCTGCCACCGAATGGGGCGGCCAGGGCCTGCCCACGCTGGTGTCCACAGCCGTGCTGGAGATGTGGAAGTCGTCCAACCTCGCGTTCAGCCTGTGCCAGATGCTCACGCTGGGCGCGGTGGAAGCCATTGCGCACCATGGCAGCGACGCACTCAAGCGCCGCTTCCTGGAGCCCATGGTCGCGGGCCGCTGGACCGGCACCATGAACCTCACCGAGCCCCAAGCAGGCTCCGACTTGGCCGCGCTGCGCAGTCGCGCCGTGCCCGAAGGCGACCATTACCGCGTCAGCGGAAACAAGATCTTCATCACCTGGGGCGAGCACGACATGGCCGAGAACATCGTCCACCTCGTGCTGGCGCGCCTGCCCGATGCACCGCCCGGCGTGAAAGGCATCTCGCTGTTCCTGTGCCCGAAGTACCTGGTCAACGACGACGGCTCCCTGGGCGAACGCAACGACCTGGCCTGCACCTCCATCGAGCACAAGATGGGCATCCACGGCAGCCCCACGGCGTCGATGAGCTTTGGCGACTGCGGGGGCGCGATCGGCTACCTGGTCGGCGAGCCGAACCAGGGGCTGGCCTGCATGTTCACGATGATGAACCATGCGCGGCTGAACGTCGGCCTTGAAGGCGTGGGCATCGCCGAGCGCGCCTACCAGCGCGCACGCGCCTACGCGCTGGAGCGGGTGCAGGGCAAGCCACTGCTCAGCGGCAGCACCACCATCGCCGGCCACCCGGACGTGCGGCGCATGCTGATGGACATGAAGGCCCGCACCGAGGCCATGCGCGCATTGGCCTATTTCTGCGCCGGCCAGATGGACCGCGCCGCAGGCCACGCCGACGCGCAAGAGCGCGAGCAGGCGCTGGCCCTGGTCGGCCTGCTGATCCCGGTGGTCAAGGGCTGGTGCACCGACAGCGCACAGGGCATCACGTCCGATGGTGTGCAGGTGCATGGCGGCATGGGTTACGTCGAGGAAACCGGCGCCTCACAGCACTTGCGCGACGCGCGCATCACGACCATCTACGAAGGCACGACGGGCATCCAGGCCAACGACCTGATTGGCCGCAAGCTGGCGCGCGAGGGCGGGCGCACGCTGAAGGCACTGCTGGGCCGCATCGACGGCGATGCGCGCCGGTTGGCCGAGATGCCCGATGCCGCGCTGGCGCAGATCGGCGGCGTGTTAGCGGCTTCGGCGCGTGCGCTGGGGGACGCGGCCGACTGGCTGCTGGCCCACGACGACCAACCCGCGCAGTGCGCGGCGGGCGCCGTGCCCTTCTTGCGGCTGGCGGGCACGGTGATCGGCGGCTGGCTGTCGGCGCGCATGGCCGAAGCCGCCACTGCGCAACTCGCGGCGAGATCTGGCGATGCGGGCTTTCTCGGCGCCAAGCGTGCCACGGCCAGCCACTACGCAGCGCATGTCCTAGTGCAGGCGCCGATGTTGCGCGACATCGTCACGGGCGGCGCCGCCAGCACGCTGGCCCTGGCGGATGATCAACTCTGAATGATCCTGAAAGGAAACCCTCCCATGAAAATCCTGGTTCCCGTCAAGCGGGTGGTTGACTACAACGTCAAGGTCCGCGTCCAGAGCGATGGCAGCGGCGTGGACATCGCCAATGTCAAAATGAGCATGAACCCCTTCGACGAGATTGCCGTCGAAGAGGCTGTGCGGCTCAAGGAGAAAGGCGCGGCAACGGAGATCGTCGCCGTCTCGTGCGGCGTGTCCCAATGCCAGGAGACGCTGCGCACCGCCATGGCCATCGGTGCCGACCGCGGCATCCTGGTCGAGACCAATGAAGAACTGCAGCCGCTGGCCGTGGCTAAGCTGCTCAAGGCCCTGATCGACAATGAACAGCCCGGCCTCGTGATCCTGGGCAAGCAGGCCATCGACGACGACTGCAACCAGACCGGCCAGATGCTGGCGGCGCTGGCCGACCTGCCGCAAGCCACCTTCGCCTCCAAGGTCGAGATCGCCGGCGACAAGGCAGCCGTGACCCGCGAAGTGGACGGCGGCCTGGAAACCCTCAGCCTTACGCTGCCCGCCGTCATCACCGCCGACCTGCGCCTGAACGAGCCGCGCTACGTCACGCTGCCCAACATCATGAAGGCCAAGAAAAAGCCGCTGGACACCGTCAAGCCCGAAGACCTCGGCGTGGACGTGGCCCCGCGCCTGAAGAACTTGAAGGTCAGCGAACCCGCCAAGCGCGGCGCCGGCGTGAAGGTGGCCGACGTGGCCGCCCTGGTCGAGAAACTCAAGAACGAAGCGAAGGTGATCTGACATGACCGTACTCGTAATCGCTGAACACGACAACGCGACCATCAAGGGCGCGACGCTCAACACCGTGACGGCCGCCGCAGCCTGCGGCGGCGACGTGCACGTGCTGGTGGCCGGCCACAACGCCGGCGCTGCCGCACAGCAAGCCAGCCAGATCGCCGGCGTTGCCAAGGTCATCCACGCCGACGGCGCCAGCCTGGCCCACGGCCTCGCCGAGAACGTGGCCGCCCAGGTGCTGGCACTCCATGGCAGTGGTGCCGGCAACTACAGCCACATCCTGTTCCCCGCCACCGCCAGCGGCAAGAACGTGGCCCCGCGCGTGGCTGCCAAGCTCGACGTCGCCCAGATCAGCGACATCACCAAGGTCATCTCCGCCGATACCTTCGAGCGCCCCATCTACGCCGGCAACGCCATCGCCACCGTGCAGTCTGCTGATGCCGTGAAGGTCATCACCGTGCGCACCACCGGCTTTGACGCCGCCGCCGCCACGGGTGGCAGCGCCGCTGTCGAAACCGCTGCTGCGGCCGCCGACGCTGGCAAGAGCAGCTACGTGGGCAGCGAGATCGCCAAGAGCGACCGCCCCGAACTCACCGCCGCCAAGATCATCGTGTCTGGTGGCCGTGCGCTGGGCAGCAAGGAAAAGTTCGACGAAGTCATCACCCCCCTGGCCGACAAGCTGGGCGCTGCCATCGGCGCCAGCCGTGCTGCCGTGGATGCGGGCTACGCCCCCAACGACCTGCAAGTGGGCCAGACGGGCAAGATCGTCGCGCCGCAGTTGTACATTGCCGCCGGCATCTCGGGCGCCATCCAGCACCTGGCCGGCATGAAGGACTCCAAGGTGATCGTGGCGATCAACAAGGACCCCGAGGCCCCGATCTTCAGCGTGGCCGACTACGGGCTGGAGGCGGACCTTTTCGCAGTTGTGCCGGAATTCGTCAAGGCCTTTTAAATTGGATGAGATACACCATGGAGCTTCGGCATTTACGTTGCTTTATAGCGGTGGCCGAAGAACTTCACTTCGGCCGCGCAGCGGAAAAGCTGCACATCGATCAGTCCCCTTTGTCGCGCACCATCAAGGAGATAGAGGAAGAGCTCGGGGCGCAACTGTTCACGCGAACCACGCGAAGCACCCGCCTGACCTTTGCCGGAATGGCATTCCTGGAGCGGGTGCCGCGAATCTTCGAAGCTCTGAAACAGGCGTGTGACGGCGTCAAGTCCGCCGCCAGTGGGTTTCAGCGACAGTTGCGCATCGCTTTGTCCGATGGCATCACGCCCTCGCGAATGCCGACGCTGCTGGCACAGTGCCGAGCGGAAGATCCAGAGATTGATGTTCGGCTATTTGAGGTGCCGTTGGATCAACAGATCAAGGGTCTGCACGATGACCTGTATGACGTCGGCTTTTCGATGGCCGAAGAGGTGGGCGACGGCATTGTGGTCAGGCCTGCATGGGAAGACGAACTGATGGTGGCGGTCCCAGCTCGCCATCCTGTTCTGGCCCACAAGCACGTGCCGTTGGAAGAAGTGTTGCGCTATCCGCTGGCGCTATGCGATCCGGCGATATGCGAAGGCCATGCACGCCAAGTTGATCGCGTTTTGCAGCGCTACGAGCAACAGCCACTGATCGCCCAGCGCGTGGCGTCCTATGAGGTGATGATGACCTTGGTCTCAGCCGGATTGGCGCTCGGTTTGGCGGGCGCCGCGCACATTGCATCCGGCCGTGGGCCAGGTGTTGTGGCCCGGCGCTTGGCGGGCAAGCCGCAGATGCTGGCCACGTATCTGCTGCACCGTGACGTGGAGCCCTCCGAAATGCTGGCCCGGTTCATCGAACGAGTGGCCTCCATTGATTCGGCGGATGGCTCCAGCGCCGCCGAGGACTCCTGATCCACCTGCTGAAAGGACCCAAGCCATGACCCGATTCCTGCCGCTGCTGATGGTTGCCGCACTGACGGGCTGTGGACCATCCCAACCGACGGAAACCGTGGACTTCCTCGTTGCCCATCCCGAGCGCCTCAAAGAAGTCCAGCGCCTGTGCAAGGAAGACCGCGCGAAGGCAGGAGAAGAACTCTGCCGCCGTGCGGCCGAAGCCGCCAACCGGCGTTTCTTCGGCGATCGGCCGGAACAGCAATCCAAATAGCGCCCCGCGCCGTCGCCTGGCCGCGACAGAGTTCTTGCTGTTACCTCATCACGCCGCAGCGCGCTCGCGCATGCGGCATTTTTATTGCCTTCGCCACAGCAAGAAGTCTGGCCATTTTGGCCTGAATCCCCGCTATAACGGTCTTTGACCGACCTGCACGCTCGCCTTGATCCTCGGCACTACGGCATGTCCCTGTGCCGTAGCGGGAGGTTGGCCAATGCAAGGAACGAACGTGCTGTTCGGTCAGATTGCCGTTGTCTTCGGCATCGTGATCGCTGGCGTATGGAGCGCCACGCAATGGACAGCAGCGGCGCTGGGCTACCAGCTACGCCTGGGTTCGCCCTGGTTCGATTTCCTCGGCACGCCGGTCTATCACCCCTGGCGCCTGTTCGAGTGGTGGTTCTTCTTCGACGCCTACGCGCCGCATGTATTCGACGTGGGCGGTGCCATTGCCGCAGGCAGCGGCCTGATCGCGGTGGTGGTTGCCGTCGGCATGTCGATCTGGCGCTCGCGCCAGTCCAAGCTGGTCACGACCTACGGCACGGCGCGCTGGGCCAATGCGGAGGACATCCACAAGGCGAGTCTTGACCGGTCTGCGGGCGTATTCCTTGGCCTGCATCGCCAGCAGTACCTGCGGCACGAAGGCCCGGAGCATGTTCTGACCTTCGCGCCTACCCGCTCGGGCAAGGGCGTGGGCCTAGTGGTGCCCACCTTGTTGAGCTGGCCCGCATCGGCCGTCATTCACGACATCAAGGGCGAGAACTGGAGCATCACCGCTGGCTGGCGCTCGCGCTTCTCGCACTGCCTGCTGTTCAACCCGACCGATGCGAAGTCGGCGGCCTACAACCCGCTGCTGGAGGTGAGGCGCGGCGCGCACGAAGTGCGCGACGTGCAGAACATCGCAGACATTCTGGTCGATCCCGAAGGAGCACTGGAGCGGCGCAACCATTGGGAGAAGACCTCGCATGCGCTGCTGGTTGGGGCCATCCTGCATGTGCTCTACGCAGGCGAAGACAAGACGCTGCGCGGTGTCGCCAACTTCCTCAGCGACCCGGCCTGTCCCTTCGAGCTTACCCTGCATCGGATGATGACCACGCCGCACATCGGCGATGGACCGCATCTGGTGGTGGCATCGGCAGCGCGTGAAGTCCTGAACAAATCGGACAACGAGCGTTCCGGCGTGTTGAGCACCGCCATGTCATTCCTCGGCCTGTACCGAGACCCCACGGTGGCCGAAGTCACCTCGCGCTGCGACTGGCGCATTGCCGACCTGATCGCGGCCGAGCATCCCGTGTCGCTGTATCTCGTGGTGCCGCCTTCGGACATCAGCCGCACCAAACCGCTGATCCGCCTGATCCTCAACCAAATCGGGCGGCGGCTGACGGAATCACTCGATGGCAGCGATGGCATCCAGCGCCGTCACAAGCTGTTGCTGATGCTCGATGAATTCCCGGCGCTTGGGCGCCTGGACTTCTTCGAGACGGCGCTGGCCTTCATGGCGGGCTACGGCATCCGCAGCTTCCTGATCGCGCAGTCGCTCAATCAGATCGACAAAGCCTACGGCCAGAACCATTCCATCCTCGACAACTGCCATGTGCGCGTGACGTTCGCCACCAACGACGAGCGCACGGCCAAGCGGATTTCCGAAACCCTTGGCACCGCTACCGAGCTGCGCGCGCAGCGCAACTACGCGGGACATCGACTCGCACCGTGGCTGGGGCACCTAATGGTGTCGAGACAAGAAACCGCCCGCCCGCTGCTCACGCCGGGCGAGGTGATGCAGCTGCCGCCCGATGAGGCGGTGGTGATGGTTTCCAGCGTCGCGCCGATCAAGGCCAAGAAGCTGCGCTACTACTCTGACGCGAACTTCCAGCGGCGCGTGCTGCCGCCTCCTGTACTCGTTGCGGGGCGCTACGCCGACGTGCCTCCCTTACGGCCCGACGACTGGAGCGGGCTGACGGTTCCTCCCGTTCCGGTGGCGCCTGCAACCGAAGCCGTTGAAGGCTTCCCCTCTGCCGCTGACGACGGCGGCCCGCGTCGCCAACCCGAACTCTCCGAAGCCGCCGCCTACGACCCCGACCTGGCTGCGCCTGCAGCCGACCTCGGGCTGCTCGATGACGATGACATGCAGCTTCCCCTTCCTCGCCAGCTCGACCCGGCCCTGCAGCGCACGGCCCGGCTGGCTTCCCTTGACCCTGACGACGGAATCGACCTATGACCCAACACCGCCTCAATGTGTTCATCCAGCCGGAGCACAGCAAGCGGCTCGATGAACTGGCCGCCAAGAAGGGCGTGTCCAAGTCCAGCATCGTCGCGGCGGCCCTGGCCTCCTGGCTGTCGCCCGATGCGGCCGACCAGCGCGAGGCGGCGATTGCCAAGCGACTGGATCGCCTGTCGCGCCACGCCGAGCGTCTGGAGCGCGACCAGAACATTGCCATCGAAACATTGGCGCTGTTCATCCGCTATTTCCTCACTGTGAGCACGCCCGTGCCCGAGGCCCATCAGGACGCCGCTCGCGCCCAGGGCAAGGCCCGCTTCGAGCAGTTCGTCGAACAGCTCGGACGGCATTTGCTGCGCGGGCGCAGCCTGGTGCGGGATGTGGTGGAGGAACTGCACCCCGATCCGACGCGATCGGAGGGCGCGGCGGCCGCTGCAGATGCCCAGGAGCGTGCCTTATGAGCGCCGTTCTTTCCTCCTTCACGGCCACCTCGCTGGATCGCCGCATTCAGATGCTACGCACGGCCATGGGGCCGCTGATCGCCGCCGCGCTCGAAGACCCGGACGTGGTGGAAATCATGCTCAACCCCGACCGCACGCTCTGGGTGGATCGTCTGTCCACGGGCCGCGCCCCGATGGGCGAGGAGCTGTCCGAGGCTGATGGCGAACGCATCATCCGTCTCGTGGCCGCCCACGTCGGCGCCGAGGTGCATCGCGGCCAGCCGCTTTTGACGGCAGAGCTGCCCGAGACCGGCGAACGCTTCGAGGGCATCCTGCCGCCCGCTGCACCGGGGCCAGCCTTCGCCTTGCGCAAGCGTGCCTTTGGTGTGATCCCGCTGTCGCGCTACATCGAGGACGGGATGATGACCGCCGCACAGGCTGGTTTGCTGGTGCGCGCCGTGCGCGAGCGCCAGAACATCCTGATCGCGGGCGGCACCAGCACCGGCAAGACCACCTTGGCGAATGCGCTGCTGGCCGAAATCGCCGCCACGGGCGACCGCGTGCTGGTGCTCGAAGACACGGTGGAGCTGCAATGCGCGGCGCGCGATCACGTACCGCTGCGCACGCGCCAGGGCGTCGTGTCCATGACCGAGCTGGTGCGTTCGTCCATGCGCCTGCGCCCGGATCGTGTGGTCGTCGGCGAGGTGCGCGGCGCCGAGGCACTGGATCTCATCAAGGTCTGGGGCACCGGCCACCCCGGCGGCATCGCCACGATCCACGCCGGCTCCGCGCTGGGCGCGCTGCTGCGCCTGGAGCAACTGATTCTCGAAGTGGCGGTGAACCCGCCCCGTGCGCTGATCGCGGAAGCGGTCAACGTGGTCATCCACATTGCCGGGCGCGGACGCAAGCGCCGCATCGAGAGCATCGCTCGGGTCGTCGGCTTCGACGGCTCGGGCTACCAACTGGCGGATGCGCTGGAGGCTCCATTCCCGGAGCTGCTGCCGCAGTCCGACCTTTCTTCCGTGTCCCCTGATCAACCTGGAGAACTGCCATGACGCAGATGATCGTTCCTGCTTTCCGTATTTCTGTAAACCCGCTTGCCCTGCGCTGCCACCCCGCGCGGCTGGATGGCTTGGCGCGCCCGGCCCTGCAGGGTCTGATGCTCGCGGCGCTGATGCTGCTGCTCGCAGGCACCGCGCAGGCCGCAGGTTCCTCGATGCCCTGGGAGGGGCCGCTGCAATCCATCCTGGAGTCGATCCAGGGTCCGGTGGCCCGGATCATCGCGGTCATCATCATCATCGCCACGGGCCTGGCGCTGGCCTTCGGCGATACCTCGGGCGGGTTCCGCAAGCTGATCCAGATCGTCTTCGGTCTGTCGATCGCGTTTGCCGCGTCCTCGTTCTTCCTGTCGTTCTTCAGCTTCTCGGGCGGGGCCGTCGTATGAACGCGGCCCACGATGGCGTGCAGGGGTTCGCTCCAGGTTTCGAGGTGCCCCTGCATCGCTCGCTGACCGAGCCGATCCTGCTGGGCGGCGCGCCGCGCACAGTGGCGATTGCCAATGGCACCTTGGCCGCCGCCGTGGGCTTGGGCCTGCAACTGTGGATTCCGGGCGTGGTGCTCTGGATCGCCGGCCATGCGCTGGCGGTCTGGGGTGCGCGTGTCGATCCGCAGTTCATGCAGGTCTTCGCGCGCCACATCAAGCACCGGCCGCTGCTGGACGTGTGAGGGGAATGCCATGCTGAACCTTGCCGAATACCGCCAGCGGCCGGCGCTGCTGGCCGACTGGCTGCCTTGGGCCGGGCTGATCGCGCCGGGCGTCGTGCTGAACAAGGATGGCGCCTTCCAGCGCACGGCGCGCTTTCGGGGGCCTGACCTCGACAGCGCGACGCAGGGCGAGTTGATCTCCACGTCGGCGCGGCTGAACAACGCGCTGCGCCGCCTGAGCTCGGGCTGGGCGCTGTTCATCGAAGCCGAGCGCCGGCCCGCGGCCAGCTACCCGCACTCGGAGTTTCCTGAGCCGCTGTCCTGGCTGGTGGACGAGGAGCGCCGCGCCGCCTTCGAGGACTCGGGCAACCATTTCGAGAGTGGCTACCACCTCACGCTGGTGTACCTGCCGGCCGAGGAGTCGCGCGCCCGCGCAGCAGGGCTGCTCTATGAGAACCGACCCACCGAAGGCGTGGATTGGCGCGAGCGCCTAACTGCCTTCGTCGCGGAGACGGATCGCATCTTTGACCTGCTCGATGGCGTGATGCCGGAGATCGTCTGGCTCGATGACAGCCAGACGCTGACCTACCTGCATGCCACCGTTTCAACGCGGCGTTACCGCGTGGGCGTGCCCGAGGTGCCATTCCACCTCGACGCTCTGCTAGCCGACGCGCCGCTGATCGGCGGCCTGGCACCGATGCTGGGCGACCAGCATCTGCGCGTGGCGACGGTGCGCGGTTTCCCGACCTCGACCTGGCCGGGGATTCTGGACGACCTCAACCGCCTGGGATTTGGGTATCGCTGGAGCACGCGCTTTCTGTGCCTCGACAAATCCGAGGCGGAACGGGAGTTGGGGCGCTTGCGCCGCCAGTGGTTCGCCAAGCGCAAGAACGTCATCGCGCTGCTGCGCGAGACGATCTTCCAGCAAGAAAGCCCGCTGGTCGATACCGACGCCAGCAACAAGGCCACCGATGCCGATGCCGCCTTGCAGGAGCTGGGCAGCGATCAAGTGGCCTTCGGCTACGTGACAGCGACCGTCACCGTCATGGACGCGGATGCCGCCGTGGCCGACGAGAAGCTGCGCAGGGTGGAGCGCGTCATCCAGGGGCGTGGCTTCGTCACCATCCCCGAAACGCTCAACGCCGTGGATGCGTGGCTGTCGTCCATTCCGGGTCATGCCTACGCGAACGTGCGCCAGCCCATTGTCTCCACGTTGAACCTGGCGCACCTGATGCCGGTGTCGGCGGTATGGGCCGGGCCGGAGAAGAACGCGCACCTCGACGGCCCGCCGCTGATCGTCACGCGCACTGAGGGCGCGACGCCGTTCCGGCTGGTGACGCACATCGGCGACGTGGGCCACACGCTGGTGGCTGGTCCTACGGGCATGGGCAAGTCGGTGCTGCTCGCCACATTGGCGATGCAGTTTCGGCGCTATCGCGGCTCGCGCATCTTTGCCTTCGACATGGGACGCTCGATGCGCGCCACCATCCTCGGGCTGGGTGGCGAGCACTACGACCTCGGGATGGATGGCGAGATCGCGTTTCAGCCTCTCGCCCGCATCGACCGCGAGGGCTACCGCACCTGGGCCGCCGAATGGATCGAAGGGCGCTTGCGGCATGAGGGTGTAGCCGTCGGCCCCGAAGAGAAGGCCGCCATCTGGTCGGCGCTCGGCAGTCTCGCCGGTGCGCCGGTGGAGCAGCGCACGATGACCGGCCTGTCGGTGCTGCTGCAATCGAATGCGCTGCGCCAGGCGCTCGCGCCGTACGTGCTGGGCGGCGCCCACGGCAAGCTGCTGGATGCGGATTCGGATCGCCTGGGCGCCGGCTCCGTGCAGTGCTTCGAGATGGAGGAACTGATGCACAGCAAGGCCGCCGTCATGGCCGTGCTGCATTACCTCTTTGCGCGCTTCGATGAACGCTTCGACGGTGCGCCCACGCTGCTGATCCTCGATGAAGCGTGGCTGTTCCTCGATGACCCGGTGTTTGCGGCGCGCATCCGCCAATGGCTCAAGACGCTGCGCAAGAAGAACGTGAGCGTCATCTTCGCCACGCAGAGCCTGGCGGACATCAAGGATTCGAGCATCGCGCCCGCAATCATCGAGAGCTGCGCGAGCCGCATCTTCCTGCCCAACCCACAGGCGACCGAGCCGCAGATCAGGGTTATCTACGAAGGCTTCGGGCTGAACTCGCGCCAGATCGAGATCGTGGCGACCGCGCAGCCCAAGCGCGACTACTACTACCAATCCCGACTCGGCAACCGCCTGTTCGACCTCGACCTGGGCGCCGCGACGCTGGCCTTTGCGGGCACGTCCACGCCGCAAGACCAGCGCGACATCGACGCGGTGCTCGCTGCCGCTTCATCCGCTTCCACCCCGTTCGTAGCCGCGTGGCTGCGCCATCGCGGCCTGAATTGGGCCGCCGACCTGCTGTCCTCGTTCCCGTCCACCCATCTCCAGGAGAACCCATCATGAAAAAGCGTCTTCTCGCCGCCGCCGTCGCGGCCATGCTTTGCACCGCTACCGCCGTGCAGGCGCAATGGGTCGTGATCGACCCCACGAACCTCGTGCAGAACACGCTGACCGCGATCCGCACGCTGGAGCAGATCAACAACCAGATCAAGCAGCTCCAGAACGAAGCGCAGATGCTCATCAACCAGGCGCGCAACCTGGCCAGTCTGCCATCCAGCGTGGTCGGCCAGCTGCGCGCCAATCTGGCGACCACCCAGCGGCTGATCGCGCAGGCCAAGGGCTTGGCCTATGACGTGACGAATCTGGATCGGGAATTCCAGCGCCTGTACCCCGAGCAATACGCCGCCACCGTGAGCGGCAACCAGATGTACCGCGACGCGCAGGAACGCTGGAAGAACACGCTCGATGGCCTGCAGACCACCATGCAGATGCAGGCTCAGGCATCGCAGAACCTGAGCGACGACGAAGGCGTGCTGGCCGACCTCGTGGGCAAGAGCCAATCGGCGGTGGGCGCTTTGCAGGCGATGCAGGCCACGAACCAGTTGCTGGCCCTGCAGGCCAAGCAGTCGATCCAAACGCAGCGGCTGCAGATCACGCAGGATCGCGCGGGCTCGCTGGAACTGGCGCGGCAGGCCGCCGCCGTGGAGCGGGGCCGCGAGGTGAACCGGCGCTTCCTGGGTGAGGGCACGCCGTACACGCCGCGGTCCGTCGATTTCTACAGTCGTTGACGGAGCCAGGCCATGAACGACGTTTCGGTCATTGACCGCTTCCTCGACATCTTCTCGCGCTACATCGACTCGGGCTTCGGACTGTTGCATGGCGAGGTGGCGTTCCTGACCGCAACGTTGATCGTCATCGACATGACGCTCGCCGGGCTGTTCTGGGCGATGGGGCATGCCACCGGCCAGGGCGAGGACGTGATCGCCAAGCTGATCCGCAAGGTGCTGTACGTGGGTGCCTTCGCCTACATCATCGGCAATTTCAACACCCTGGCGGGCATCCTGTTCCGCTCATTCGCCGGGCTGGGCCTGACGGCCAGCGGCTCGACCTTGAGCATGGGCAACTTCCTGCAGCCGGGACGGTTGGCCAAGGCCGGTATCGACGCAGCGGCGCCCATCCTCGACCAGATCCGGGAGATGGCGGGCTTCCCGGAGGTCTTCATCCACATCGCGCCCATCGTCGTGCTATTTCTCGCTTGGCTGGTGGTCATCGTCAGCTTCTTCGTGCTGGCGGTGCAACTCTTCGTCACGTTGATCGAGTTCAAGCTGACCACGCTGGCGGGCTTCGTGCTGGTGCCGTTTGCCCTCTGGAACAAGACAGCGTTTATGGCCGAGAAGGTGCTGGGCAACGTGGTGTCCTCGGGCATCAAGGTGCTGGTGCTCGCCGTCGTCGTGGGTATCGGCTCAGGGCTGTTCGCCGAATTCAGGATACCGCCCGGTTCCGAGCCGTCCATCGACCAGGCGCTGGTCATCATGCTGGCCTCATTGTCCATGCTGGCCCTGGGCATCTTTGGGCCGGGCATTGCGACAGGCTTGGTGTCCGGTGGGCCACAGCTCGGCGCGGGCGCGATGGCCGGTGCTGCCATCGGCGCAGCCGGAACCGCCGTGGCGGTCGGTGCCGCGGCTACCGGCGTCGGAAGCGCAGTGGCGGCCGGGGCACGCATGGCACCCGCCGCCGCCCGCTCGATGGCATCGACCGCCAGCAGCGCCAAGTCGACGTACCAGGCGGGCTCCACTTCGGCCGGTGGCGGCCTGAAGGGTGCCGCCGCCGGCGTGGGCAATGTTGCCAAGACCGGCGCGCAGGCGGCCGGGCAGAAAGTCGCCGATGGGGCGCGGTCGATGAAGGAACGCATGGCGGCGGCCTTTCGGCCCGATGACGCGCCGGCCTCCGGCGCCGCGCACGCCGACCCTGACGCTAGCGGATCGGCTCCGTCTGCCGAACAACCCGCCTGGGCCAAGCGCCTGCACCGCAGGCAGCAACTCACCCATGCCGCGACGACCGCCGCCCACACGCTGCGCGGCGGCGACGGCGGCAGCTCCAGCCAGGGGCCAAGCCTGCGTGATTCCGATTCCTGATCTTGAAGGAGAACTCCCATGCGATTCAAAAGACCGCAGGTGCGCTATGCCAACACACCGCAGCCTGCTACCCCGTACCAATCCGCCGCCCAGGCCTGGGACGAGCGCATCGGCTCGGCCCGCGTGCAGGCGAAGAACTGGCGCTTCATGGCCTTTGGCTGCCTCACCTTGGCCGTGCTGATGGCCGGCGGGCTGGTGTGGCGTTCGGCGCAGTCCATCGTCACGCCCTATGTCATCGAGGTGGACAACGCGGGCCAGGTGCGCGCCGTGGGCGAGGCCGCCGCGCCGTACCGGCCCAGCGATGCGCAGATCGCCTACCACCTGGGCCGCTTCATGGGCCTGGTGCGCTCGCTGTCCATCGACCCCATCGTGGTGCGGCAGAACTGGCTCGACGCCTACGACTACACCACGGACAAGGGCGCCATCGCGCTCAACGAATACGCCCGCACCAATGACCCGTTCGCGCGCATCGGCAAGGAGTCGGTGACGGTGCAGATCACCAGCGTGACCCGCGCCAGCGACACGTCTTTCAACGTGCGCTGGACGGAGACGCGCTTTGTCAACGGCGCGCTGGATCGCACCGAACGCTGGAACGCGGTGATTTCCACGGTGCTGCAAACCCCGCGCACCGAGCAGCGTCTGCGCAAGAACCCCTTGGGCATCTACGTCAACGGGCTGTCTTGGAGCCGCGAACTGGAAGCGAACGAAGGAGCAAAACCATGAATGATCTTTTCCGTAAATCCGCCTTGCCGGTGATGCTTCTGGCTTCGACCGTGCTGTTCTCTGGCTGCGCCACGCAAGGCAAGCCACCGCCGTCCATCTCGCTCGATGAGCCGGTGCAGGCCCAGCCGCTGCCGGAGCCGCCTGCGCCTGTGGAGGTAGTGGCTGTGCCGCAGGTGCTGCCGATGCCAGCGCAGATGAAACCTGTGCCGGATGCCAAGTCCGTCGCAGAACCCGCCGATGAAACCGTGCGCGTGTCTCGCGCCAACGCCGAGGCGCGTATTGCGCCCACGCGCGAGGGCTACGTCAACGCGATTCAAGTGTGGCCCTTCACAGATGGCGCGCTGTATCAGGTCTATGCGGCCGTGGGCCGCGTGACGGTGATCGCGCTCCAGCCTGGTGAGGAGCTGGTGACGGTGGCTGCTGGCGACACGGTTCGCTGGATCGTCGGGGACACGTCGAGCGGCAGCGGCGATGCGCTGCGCGTCAATGTGATGGTCAAACCGATCCGCTCGGGGTTGAAGACCAACCTAGTCATCACCACCAGCCGGCGCACCTACCTGCTGGAGCTGACTTCGACCGAGAAGACGTGGATGGCGTCGTTGTCCTGGGAGTACCCGAAGGACAAGATGCTGGCCCTGCAGCGCCAGGCGCAAGCGGCCAGCGCCGTCGCGCCGGTCGATAGCGGCCTGTCGCTGGAGAAGATCCGCTTCCGCTACGCGGTCAGCGGCAGCAATCCGCCGTGGAAGCCGCTGCGCGCCTTCGATGACGGCGGGAAGGTCTACATCCAGTTCCCGCCGGGCATCGCGCAGGGCGAGCTGCCGCCGCTGTTCGTCATCGGCGCGCAGGGCGACGGGCAGTTGGTGAACTACCGTTTTCGGTCGCCGTATTACATCGTGGATCGCCTGTTCGGTGCGGCCGAACTGCGCCTGGGCGGAGACAAGGGCGATGTGGTGCGGATCGAGCGCACCGATGGCGTTTCCGGTGGCACGCGGAGGAACTGACCATGAGCCAGGACGACACTCGCGATCTTGGCACGCCACAGGCGGGCAAGGTCGCGCCCGAGGCGGTGGCGCTGCGCGCCCAGCCGCGCCCGGTCACACGCCTGAATCGGCGCACCTTGGCCATGCTCACGGGCGGCCTGTCGGTCGCCGTGCTAGGGGCCACGATCTGGTCATTGCAGCCACATCGGCGCGGCGCAGGCGAGCAGACCGAGCTTTACAACGTGGATCGCGTCTCGAAGTCCGAGGGGCTGGATGGCCTGCCTTCGGATTACTCCAAGCTGCGGAAGGTGCCGGAGCTGGGGCCGCCGCTGCCGGGCGATCTCGGCCCTGCCATCGTGAAGGCGCAGCAGCCGGTGACACCCACGTATGCGCCACCGGGCCACGACCCGGAGGACGCTCGGCGCAAGGAAGCCGAAGCGGCAGCGGCTTCCTCGGTGTTCTTCCATTCTGGTACGCCCGGCAAGACCGCAGCGCCAGCGACTGCGCAAGCGGCTGGCCCGGCATCGACCTTGGCGGGCTTCGACCCGCTGGCCGCTGGGCCGGCCTCGACGGCTGCCCAGCCTGCCGACCCGACCGCCGTGCAGAACCGGCAAGACCAGAAAGAGGCTTTCCTGAAAGGCGGTTCTACGGAAACCCGCAATTCTGGCAATCTGCAAATGCCAGCCTCGCCGTACCAGATGATGGCCGGGACGGTGATCGCCGGGGCGCTGGTGACAGGCATCAAGTCGGACCTGCCGGGCGACGTGATTGGCACGGTGACGGAGCCGGTCTACGACTCGGCCACGGGCAAGTTTCTGTTGATCCCTCAGGGCTCGCGCCTCATGGGCAAGTACAACAGCCAGATGAGCTATGGGCAGAGCCGCGTGCAGGTGGTGTGGAACCGCATTATCTTGCCGGATACGTCTTCGCTGAAGCTCGACAACCTCGCGGGCGCCGACCCGGCCGGCTACTCCGGCCTGGAGGATGGCGTCGATTGGCACTGGGATCGCGTCTTTGCCGGTGCGGCGCTGACGACACTGCTGGGCGTGGGCGCGGAGCTGGCCGCGCCGGAGAACCGGCAGAACGGCAACCGCATCGTGATTGCCGGGCGCGACAGCGCGCAGGACAGCATCAATCAGGTCGGCCAGGAGATGACCCGGCGCAACATGAACATTCAGCCGACCTTGACGGAGCGGCCGGGCCTGCCGGTGCGGATCATCGTCAACCGCGATCTGGTGTTGCGACCGTACCAGCCGATGTTCTTCCAGCGGGGGGCGATGCGATGAGCACGACGAAGAAATTGCGGCTGGGGCCGCTGCCCAAGCTGGAGTCCACGAAGCTAACCTTTGCGTGCTCGGTCAGCCTGAAAGCCGACCTTGACCGCTATGCCGCGCTGTACGCGCAGGCGTATGGGGAGGCGGTCGATGCCACGATGCTGATCCCGTACATGCTGGAAACCTTCATGGCGGGGGATCGAGGATTCAAGCGCACGCAGACCAAGAACGAAAAAGCCGCCTCTGCTTGACAGAGGCGGCTCTTGAATTGGTGCCCGAGGCCGGAATCGAACCGGCACGCCTTGCGGCGGGGGATTTTCTTCCCACTTCGGCTTTCGCCGCCGCCGTCTCCGAAGAAACGGCGTTCGTGGGCTGGAGCACGCCTTCACCATAGCCTTTCGGCCGTAGGTGCCCGCCGTCTGCTCTCTACACCTTCCGAGGAGCCTTTCGGCTCCAGGGCTTGGCTCGGTATTAGCTCGGACTTGCGTCCAGGGCCTTCGCCGAGTTTGACGGGCTTCACCTCTGGGGTTTCCCCCGGAGGGCTCAAATTTGGTCTGAGTCCCCTGCGTCTACCAATTTCACCACTCGGGCATGACGCACGATGCTACTTCAACTATCTACTCCTCACTGGGAGCCAGCTTGCATCGTCCTGGCTCCTAGCTGACTCCTGGCTCGAAATGCAGGCATCTCGATCAAGAGGCGATTTATCACTCAATCCCTTGTCCCATGCGGCTTGGCAGGCAGTGACCTCAAGCAAGAACTACGTAGAAGTCCCTATTTTTGAGTCCCCTGCGTCTACCAATTTCACCACCCGGGCAGGCGCTGAAGCGAAGTCCCGAATTATGGCACAGTAGCGGCATATGAAGACTTATCCCACTATCGAGGATGCGATCGGGCGCACGCCTTTGGTCGCACTGCAGCGCATTGGAGCGCAGGACAACGCGGGGCGCGGCAACGTTATTTTGGGCAAGCTGGAGGGCAACAACCCTGCAGGCTCTGTCAAGGACAGGCCGGCTGTGTCGATGATTCAGCGGGCCGAGGAGCGTGGCGAGATCAAACCCGGTGACACGTTGATCGAGGCCACTTCGGGCAACACCGGCATTGCGCTGGCGATGGCTGCGGCCATCAAGGGCTACCGAATGGTGCTGATCATGCCCGAGGATTTGTCGGTAGAACGCGCACAGACCATGAAGGCGTTTGGCGCCGAGCTGATCCTGACGCCTAAAAGCGGCGGAATGGAGTACGCGCGCGATCTGGCCGATCAGATGGTGGCGCAGGGCAAGGGCGTGGTGCTGGATCAGTTTGCCAACCCAGACAATCCGCGCATCCATTACGAAACCACCGGCCCGGAGTTGTGGGAGCAGACCGAGGGACGCATTACGCACTTTGTAAGCGCGATGGGCACCACCGGCACCATCACCGGTGTGGCACGCTTCTTACGCGAGAAAAACCCGGCCGTGCGCATCATCGGCGCGCAGCCGCAGGAAGGCTCGCGTATCCCGGGCATTCGCAAATGGCCTCAGGAGTATCTGCCCAAGATTTACCAGCCCCAACTGGTGGATGAACTGGTCTTGGTGAGCCAGGACGACGCCGAGGACATGGCACGGCGCATGGCCCGTGAGGAGGGGATTTTTGCAGGCATCTCCGCGGCGGGCGCTTGCTGGGTGGCGCAGCAGATTGCGCAGCGAGAGCAGGGGGCCACCATTGTGTTTGTGGTGTGCGACCGTGGTGATCGCTATCTGTCGACTGGCGTGTTCCCGGCCTGATGTGGATCGGGTGGGGGTCTAGACGTTCGATGTCTTGACACCTTTGAATAATGGTGAAAATGGCCTTTAGCCCCCGTTTTGAAAGCGCTGAAAGCTATTAAAAAAATAGCTTTTTGCTGCTGCCACGCACCGAAAGACTGCCGCGCCCATGCGATACGACACCCGTTTTTGCACCCACTGCGCCACTGCGCTCGCGCTTGTCGTGCTGCTGGAGGATAGTGGCGAGAAAGAGCGCCTGCGCTGCCCCGCCTGTGGCTGGACGCACTGGAACAATCCCACGCCGGTACTGGCGGCCATCGTGGAGGTGGACGGCCAGGTTCTGCTGGCGCGCAACGCGCTGTGGCCGCCCAAGATGTTCGCGCTGATTACCGGCTTCATGGAGGCGGGTGAGACGCCCGAGGACGGCATTGCGCGCGAAGTCAAGGAAGAGACCAATCTGGATGCGCGGTCCGTAAGCTTGGTGGGTGTGTACGAGTTCATGCGCATGAATCAGGTCATCATTGCCTACCATGTGCACGCCACGGGCCAGGTGTGCCTGTCGCCAGAGCTGGTGGATCACAGGTTCTACGATCTGCATCATCTCAAATGCTGGCCTGCCGGCACTGGCTATGCATTGGCCGACTGGCTACGTACCAAAGGCCATGAGCCGGTCTTTTTCACCGCTGAAGAAAACGCAGAGCGCCGCCGCGGGTTGGACGCGCCGAAGGACTGAAAAATGGATATCTACAAAGAAATAGACACCCGGGGACTGAATTGCCCCCTGCCCATCCTTAAGGCCAAAAAGGCCCTGGCCGACATGGCCAGTGGCCAGCTGCTCAAGGTGCTGGCAACCGACAGCGGTTCCCTGCGCGACTTCCAGGCGTTTGCCAAGCAGACGGGCAATGAGCTGGTGGAGCAGCAGACGGTGGGTGAGGAATACATCCACGTTCTGCGCCGGCGTTGAGTACCAAATCAGCCGCAAGCCATTTCAGATCAAACGCTGGCAGCTATTGTTTTGATAATTCGATGTGCCGCTGCGGCGGTACTGAGATACGGCACAGCCTGTCGCAGGGCGGCGTTACGCTGGGTACCCATTGCAGCCAACCCAGGAGTTTTGATGTACGCCGCCAAGATCGAGAGAAACGCCGTCAAGGTCTTTGAAATCCGCACCGGCAGCCTGAAGCGCACCATCGGCTGCAGCAGCTACCAAGGGGCGGTGGCCGCCAACATTACAGGCGAGCAGGTGGCCGTGACTTGCGGCGACGGGCGGGTGCGGGTGTACGACATTCGTACCGGCTCGCTCAAGCGCACCTTGTGAGGGGCCTGCGCATGCTGCACCTGGTGGATAACAAACTTTCTTTTTCGTCGATAGCCATCGCGGGCATCGGCGGGGCCGGTTGCAACATGGTGCAGCGCCATCGGCACGGCGTTCTTTACCGGGTGCAGATGCAGGTGCAGCACCTGGCCGTCAATACCGACCGCAGCGCCATCGTCCGCATCCAGGGGATGCCCGCCATCTTGCTGAACGCCGATGCCTCGGGTGTCGAGGCGGTCATGCCCTGGCTGGCGCAGTGCAAGGCGCTTTATCTGCTGGCGGGCCTGGGCGGCTATGCAGGCTCCACTGCCACCCCGGCCCTGGCGCGCCGGGCCCGTGACGCAGGTCTGCACACCGTGGCGGTGATGGGCATGCCCTGCGATTGGGAAGGGCGCAGACGCCGCACCACTGCCCTGCGCGCGCTGGAAAGCGTGCGGGAACATGCGGCAGAGACGTTCGTGGTTCACGGCGATGCCGTGGCCGAGCGGCTGGGGGAGGGTGCCTCGATAGGTGAATTCATCAAGGGCATCAATAGCTGGTTGTTGCGGGAATTGGACGCGCGGATGGCGCTCTGATCCCTTATTCCGCAGCATTCACTCCTGCACACCACCGCCAGCCACCCGGGTGTTTTGCGAGCTGGGGCGGCCCGGGAAGCAAGCGCTATTTTTATGAATGAAAACCGCTTTTAGCCCTTGTCTGTAAAGCGCAAAAAGCTATTATTTTGATGGTTAAAAAGCGCTGTCTCTTGGGGGTGAGGGCTCGTAAAAAACGGCAGTGCCTGGACGCGCGCCGACCCGGTGGGGTCACGGTCCTTACAGCATTCTCTCGATGTCCAGCTGCGTGTACCACTCCTCGTACAGCCGCAGCATCCGGGTGCGCGCCGCGCGCACAAAGCCCAGCACCTTGTTGCGTTGTTCATCCGTGCCGCCGCGCACGTCCTCCCGGCTGATGGAAAAGGCGGGGCGCAGGTCTTTGTCGCCATCGCGCAGCCAGGCCATGTCCAGGTGCGCGTCGGCGATGCTCTCGGTGGCCGGGCTGTCTTGGCGGCTGCGGTTTTCTTCAAAGCGCAGGATGTGCAGGTTGCCGATGGTGTAGCCCCATTGCTGGCACACGCGCAGGTACTTGGCGCTGCGCACGTCGGAGAACATCTTCTGCGGCAGGATGTGATCGAAATCCCAGGGGCGGTTGTGGTCGTCCCAGTAGCCGTTGTCGAGGTGGCGGTCGTAGTCGCCAAAACGCTGGGCCATCCAGCGGCGCTGGCAGTACATCAGCAGCGGCTCGCAGTACGGGAGCTTTTCCAGCAAAGGCCAATAGCGCTCATGGCGTTCGGCCTGTTTGTCGTCATCCCCCTGGGCCGGGGCGACGATCAGGGTGTTCCACCAGTTCCAATCTTGCAGGGTGCTCGCCTGCGGCACCTCCACGATCTTGGCCAGCCCCCGGGGGGAGCGCAGGTCGATGATGCCGCTGCGGCCATCGCCCAGGTCTTTGAGCTGCGCCAGCACACCATCGAAAGACTGGGGTGTCAGCCATTGGGCCAGGGGCTTCATCTCCCAGAGTTTGCGCACGGCGGCTGGCGCATCGCCGCCAAACCAATGCACGGCGGTGGCCAGGCCGAGCAGGCGGCGGCGCACGGCTTTTTCATGGCGGGCGGCCATTTGCTGTTGCAAGGACGCACGCGCCAGCAGCATCAAGAAGTAAAACATTTCAGGGCACTGCTCGGCCATGCGCGAGCGCAGCACGGGTGGCAGGCCCCAAGGGTTGGCGTGGGCGTCGTACAGGAGCCAGCCATCGACCGTGGTCAGGATGCGGGCGATTTCTGCCGCTCCAGGGGCCGCATTGGCGTGCAGGGCAAACATGTGTTGGATGCGCAGCTCCTCCCCTTGGCGCTGGAGCTCCTGTGCGTCCTGCGTCGCCGCCTGCATTGGCGCGTACGGGGCGATGGCGCGCAGTTGGCTGATGCCCAAGGGGCCGCGTGGCTTGTCTTGTGCCGCATCGGTCAAGGCCACGCGGGTGCCCAGCAGCGCCACCTGGGTGGCGGGAGGCCTGCGCGGCAGGAGGTCGATGGTGGTTTCTATGCCCGGCCAATAGGCTTTGATCATGGAGTACAGCAACTCGTCCCCGCGCAGTTCGGTGCCCCCGGCATTGAGGCGCTGGAACAGGTGCTCGACGTTGGCAATGCGCTGTTCCCCCAGGGGGGGCTGGTCGTGCTGCTGGGTTTCTTGGCGGGTCGGGCGCGACAGGGCCTCGGGGGGGACGGTGAGCGCCACCACACGCACATGCGCGGTTGCCCGCAGAGCCTGGGCCAGATCGTGCAGGGATCCATCGATCGCCGGCTGCAGAAAGTTCCAGGCTTTGCGGGCCCAGTGGCGTGAGTGTAGGGTGTTGATGGGGAACTGGCGGGTCAGACGTTGGCGCAGATGGCCCCACAGATCGGGGCTGGCAGCGCCTTGCAGCAGCCAGGCCAGGGGAACGGGCACGCCGGCCTTGTGTGGCCAGGTGTCTTTGGGGCGGGGGCGTTGGTAATCGTCGTCCTGGGGCTGCTGCTTCCAGTCGTAGTCATCGCGCAACGCCTCGCGGACCTGGTGGGCAGAGAGCTTTTCCAGCGTGTCTTGCGTGCCATAGCCCCAGGGGTGGGCAGTAGTGCACAGGCGCAGCAAAAAGGCACGGCTGCTGTTGTGCGCGAAATGGCCTTCGGGGGCGATGTCCAGCCAGAGGGCGGTGTGTGGGGCGCTGTCGGTGTTGTCAAACGGGTCTTGAAAGCCCAGGGCAATCGCGTTGCAGCGTTGCTGGCCATCGAGCAGGTGGTGACTGATGCCATCGCCCCAGCCGGTGCCGTGTTTGCCGGGGTGTGATTGCTGATTTTTCAGCACCTTGCTGACAACCAGCGCACCGATGGGAAAACCCCGCAGTATCGAATCCCACAGCAACTCGACCTGTTGCGGCTTCCATACCGCGCCGCGCTGCAGCGACGGGATGGCGGCAACGATGGGCGGGCGGTCATTCTTCATGCCCTGCGCGAGTTGTGGAAACTGCCAGGCGGCAATGTCGCGCAGGGAGAGGACATGGGCGGTTTCGTTGTCTGTCATTCGCTTTCCTTGGTTTTTTCCACAGTGGTGGTTTTCTGCACGTTCTGCACCGCCTCCCCAAACCCCCGCAGCCACCAGTCCAGCATCGCGCTATCGACGACCGTCGCCGTCACCTCCAGCCAGCCGTGGGGCCATTCCCGCACCTGTTGATCACGGGACAGCGGCGTTTCCGCCAGATGAAAACCTGCCTCTTTTTCAATCTGAAACGTCAACCGCACCCGCTGCCCCTCGCCAAAGCCAAAGCGTCCGTCGTCGTCGTATCTCTGCAGGTCAAACCCCGCCGGGCGCTCAAAGCGCAGGGTGGATGCTTCAGCCTTGCGGATGCGGTGCAATGCCAGGCTGCGTTCGTTGTCAAAGCCTTCAAAGCGGCACACCAGGTACAGGCGTGGGCCTTGCTGGGCCAGGCCCAGGGGCATGACCTTGACCTGGCGGCGCTTACCGGCGGCATTGCGGTAGTCCAGTTGCAGCCAGTGGTTGGAGTACAGCGCTTCGCTGACCTCTTCCAGCACGCCCGGCGCGATAGTGGGCGCCAGCAGCGGCTGGCTGGTGGCCACCACGCGCACCTTGTGTGGCCATTGGCGCTCCAGCGCCGTGTCGGGGCTATCACCCAGGTTGCGCCGGGCCTGGGTGAAAAAGCCGTCCATCGATGCCATCAGCCGCGCGGGCAGCAGGTTTTTCAGGTGCTCCTGGGCCAGTTGCAGCAGCAACGATTCCTGGGGTGTAAGGTGGGGCACGGCCAGGCCCTGGGCGCGCTCCAGCCAGCGGTAGCCGTAGGGTTTGCTGCGTTCGTCGCGTTCGATGTCGAAATGCTCGCTGAGGATTTCGAGCTGGCGCTGGATGCTGCGCAGGTCTCGCTCGAAGCCCGCGTCCTTGAGCTGCTGGTGCAGTTCGCGGGCGGTGATTTTGCGCCCGCGCGGGATGCGGCGCAGCAGCTCCACCATCAGCAGCGCGGTCTCCAGGGTGTCGGGACGTTGGGCCATGGGGGTCAGTCTTTCAAAGCGGTTGCGGTGAATGCCGCCCACAGCCGCACCATGGCCCAGGTGTCTAGGTGGCAGTAGGCCAGCAACTGGCGCTCCAGCTCGGCTTTGCGCGGGGCTTGGGTGGCGGGGGCGATGGCCTCCAGGTAGGCCTGCTGGGCCGCGCCTCCGTCCTGCACGCCGTCAAGCTGGTCGTAGTGCAGATCCGGGCACAGGGCGGGTAGCACGGCCTTGATGCTCCAGCTGCCTTGCTGGCTGGGGTGGTAGTAGTGCTGGCGGGCAATGGGCAGAAGATCGACGATGCGCTCGTTAATGGCGTGCAGCGCGGGTGCCAGGCGCGGATGGCATTCGGCCAGTTCGCGGATGCGGCTGGTTTCAAACGCGGCGTTGTAGACAAACACCGGGCCGCGTTGGCCGCAGGCCGCGATGAGCGCCTGGGCAAAGGGCCGCGACGGGTTGTTGCCCGATAAGTCCAGAAAAGCCTGGTGCTTGACCTGCCCGGTGCGTCCCAGCCGGTGCACGCTGAACTGAAACGGCATTTGCTGGTACGGCCGGGTGCTGGGCCAGACGGGCACAGCAAACTGGATGGTTTCAAAGTCGATGAAGCAGCCGGGCAGCTTGTGCGCGGCCAGGGCCTGCGCGGCGGCGCCTTGGTCAAAAAACGCCCGGCCTGACAGGGTCGCGGCTTTGACGCGCTGCTGCGTAGCGTTAAGCAGGCCGTCGGGCACGTCGCGCAGTTCGGCAATGCCATGCTCATCGATGTGCGCTTTGAGCGCCTGGCTGCGGCGCGGCAGCCAGTGCACCGGGTGTTCGGCCTGGGGCTCCTGGCTTTGGCAGTGGGCGACAAAGCCGCATTCGTAAGGGCTGCTGCACTGCGCGCCGGTGGCGATGTGCGGCGCCGTCTTGCGTGCCGCCACGGCCTGGGCCTGGGCGATCCAGCCGCGCACTTCCTCTGTGCGGGCAAAAGCCTCTTCGGTCAGGTCTGCCTCGACCAGCAGGCCACGGTAGTCGCCGTGGCCAGGGTACGTCCATTGGCTGTCGATATGTGCCAGCGCAATGGACTGCAGGGGCACACCGCAGGCGCGGGCCACAAAGGACTGCACAGCGGCGTCGTCGCGGTGGTAGTCTTTCACGCTGGTGGAAGATTTGACCTCGACCATGCGCCACTTTTTGCCAACGGGCAGCAGCACGTCGGCAAAGGCCAGCGCGCCTTCGGCGCGGAAACCGGCCTCGAAGATCGGCTTGCGGGACTGTAGCAGGTGCTGGGTGCGCGCAAAGGCTGCGTCGAAACCCTCGGCCTGCGGGTCGATCAGCTGGCCTTGCTGGTGCGGGTCGTACAGCTGGCGCGCAATGTCGCCCACCTGGTGGCCCGTGGCGAAGCTGGCCTGGGTGGCGCCGGCGTCCTCGCGCAACTGCGGCTGATGCACTTCAAGCCACAGGCGCTTGGGACACTGGCGAAAAGCCAGTAGCTTCGATTTGGACAGGGTGCGCATGGTGGATTAGCTGATTTTGTAGCAAATAGTGTCAAACAAAACCCAGAATGTTGCGGGCCTCCTGTTTGAGCGCGCACTCGGACTCCAGCGCTGCCACCAGCGCGTCGGGAGCGGACAGGGGGCGAAAGCGCTGCTGACGCACCACAGCGGCAAAGTCGCCGGGCGTGAGTTGCTTCAGGTGCGTCAGCCGGGCCTGTTCTGCCGGGCCGGGTGAGGGCAGCCCCAGTTGCGCGCAGTGGCGCTGCAACAGCGCCCAGGCGGCGTCCCGACCCAGGCAGTCGAACTTCACCTTCAGGTCAAAACGGCGTAGCGCGGCCGGGTCCAGGCCGTCCATCAGGTTGGTGGATGCGATGAAGATGCCTGCAAAGCCTTCCATCTGCGTGAGCATTTCGTTGACCTGCGTCACCTCCCAACTGCGCTGCGCGCCCCGGCGGTCTTGCAGAAAGCTGTCCACCTCGTCGATGAGCAGCAGCGCGCCGTCGTCTTCGGCCTGGCGAAAGGCGCGGGCAATATTCTTTTCTGCCTGGCCCACATACATCGACAGCAGGTCGGACGCGCGCTCCACCTGCAGCGGCATGTCCAGCTGCCCGGCCAGCCAGCGCCCGAAGGCTGTCTTGCCGGTGCCCGGCGGCCCGTACAGGCACAGCCGGGCGCCGCCGGTGCCACGCGCTGCGGCCAGGCCCTGCGCCACCTCGGCCAGATCGGCATCGGCATTCAGAAAGGCGGGGTCATACACCTCGGGCAGGCGGTTGGCGTCATGGCGCGGCAGCGCGCGGTGGCCCTGGGCCTGCAGCGTGTGGCTGACCAGGTGCTCGAAGGCGTGGGCGCTGGCCGTGCGGCCCACTTCGGGCAGGATGGCTTGCGCCACGGCGCTGGCGCGGGCCACCACGGCAGGGGCCAGGTGTTCGGCCGCGGCCACGCGGGCGAGGCGCGGCGCGTCCAGCAGGTCGCCGCAATGCGCCTGAACGATGCGCTCGCGCTGGCTGCGCGGCGGCACGGGCAGTTCGAACACCATGTCGAAGCGGCGGATGAAGGCGGCATCCACCCCCTGCACCGCGTTGGACAGCCACAGCGTGGGCAGGGGGTTGTCCTCCAGCATGCGGTTGAGCCAGGCCTTGTGCGACTGGGCCGAGGCCCGGCGCTCCAGCGGGCTGTCGCTGAAAACGTCTTCCACCTCGTCAAACAGCAGCAGCGCCTTGCGCTGGGCCAGAAAGCTCTGCGCTGCACGAAAAGCACGCAGCCTGTTGGTGCCGCTGATGGGGTCGCCGTCTTCGTCTTCGCTGGCCACCTCGAACAGTTCGCAGCCCATGTCATGCGCCAGGGCGCGGGCCAGCTCGGTCTTGCCCGTGCCCGGCGCGCCATGCACGTAGAGGTTGACCCCGCGCCGCCCCGTGCCCTGCGCGTGGCGCAGCCAGGGCCGCACGATGTCAAGCGTGGTCTGGATGTGGCCGTAGTCGCTCAGGCCCAGATGCCCCGGCGCAGCCGGCTGAATCTTGCCGCGCAGCAGGTGGATGGGGTCGGCGTCGCCCGACACCAGCTGGTCGGCAAAGGTGTGCGACAGCAGCTCCAGTTTGCCCTTCAGTCGGCTGGAGCCACTGCGATCGACCACCACCAGGCCCGAGCGCGCCAGCAGACCCTGGCTGCCCAGGGCCCGGCGCACCGGCGCATCGGGCAGATCCAGCAGCATGGCCACGGTTTGGACTACCTGCGTGGATGTGAGCGACTCCAGCAGGTCGGCAGCGTCATCGAGCAGTGGGTCGGTATGCAGGCAGACGGCAAACGCCAGGATGCGCGCATCCACTGCGTCCAGCCCCACCAGCGCGGCCAGACGCTGCACGTTGGTTTGCAGCAGGGCGGGCAGGGGCGATCTGGCGCATTCGCGCTGTGCCTGCACCAGCCGCTGGTAGAGCGCTGCGCGCACGGCAACCGGGCTGAAAGGGCGATCCTCCGGGTCTATCCAGTCGTTCAGGCCCAGGGCATAGGCCAGGTCGTCGCGGGCGAAGTCGCCCTTGCGCACAAACTTGTGCATGCCCTGGGGCGATGTGAGCAGGCGCAGCATCCACAGCGCGATGTGCGGCGCAAGTAGTTGGGGCGGGCTGGGGTGGCGGTAGGCCATGGTGATCCTCCTGGTGTGACAGGAGTCATCATCCGCAGGGATGCGACAATATGTGTCGCTAGCGGGTGCCGGCATGGTGCTACACGTGTTTCAAGAGGTTGCGAACTTTTTTGGATTCAAGCCCAGAATAAACAAACGCTTACAACTATCAATTTTGATTCGGCAACATCATGCTGCTGGTCAGCAGCAGCGCCACCGATATGTCGTCCTGCGCCCCGGCCCGCCGGTACGCGTGGTGCAGTGCATGCAGTTTGTCTTGCGGCGAATCGGCGGCCTGCCAGATGGCCTGCATCTGCGCATCGGTCAGCGCGCCGTGCAGTCCGTCGGTGGCCAGCAGATAGGCGTCGCCCGGCGTGGCTGGCCCGTGCCAGATGTGCAGCCAGTCTTCGTGCGCGGCGCTGGCGCCCGGGCACTCGGCCAGATCGTCGTCCAGGTTCTCGTCCGGGTCGTCGTCGGCGTCCAGCACCAGGCAATGCAGCAGGCCCTGGTAGATGGACGCGTAATCATCCGCCTGCTCGGACTGGGCTTGGCCTTCGTCGAGCATCTGCTGCCAGGCTGTGTGGTCGCGGCTGATCTGCAGCCACTGCACGCTGCCGTCAAGCTGCGCGCGCAAGCGCCAGATGCGCGCATCGCCGCTGTTGACGGCGCACACCTGCCCGTCGGCATATATCAGGCTGGCCAGCGTGCAGGCCGCGCCACGGGTGCGGGGCCTGAGGTAGTGCGCCCGCCAGTCGAGCCGCGCCTGGCGCACCAGGCCGGGTAGTTGCTGGGCCTGCAGTGGCATGGCCGGGCTGGAGCGATGCAGCACCTGCAAAAAGCTGCGGCTGGCCAGATCGGCGCATGGGCTGGATGCCACGCCGTCGGCCACCGACAGCCAGGCAAAGCCGCCGGGCGCATCGCAGGTCCATTGGCCCAGTGGCGTTTGCCAGATGTGGTGGCCGGCCAGCGTGTGCAGGGCCAGCGCGTCCTCCTGCGGCGAAGCGCGTGGGTGGCGCAGGGCCGCAGGGTGCATGGCCTGCTGGAAGGCGAAAAGCTGCATCACACAACGGGCGATGGCTGCCCGGCAAGATAGATGTTTGCCGCATGAAAGCGGGCCAACGTGTCGCCGTCTTCAAAGCGCCACCCCGGCGGCATTTTCGACTTGAGGCCCAGCTCAAAATCCAGGCGCTGCTGCTCTGCCTTGGTGATGGTGGCGACCTTCCAGTGCTTTGCCAGCAGGGCGGCAATCTGCGCATCGGGCGCGTCTTCCCCGATCATGCGCTGGCATTCCGAAATCAGCACCGCGCACGGCACGACATGCTCCGGGTGGGTGGGCGTTGTCTGATCCACTGTGATGGATCGGCCGGCGAACACGTACTGATGTTCCGGGTGAAGCATGTGCGAGAACAGCCTGGTGTGAAATCCGCCGCCCCCGTGCTCGCGCAAGTTGCGGAAATGCGAAATCAGCAACGTGCAGGTTTTCAGGACGACCGGGGATTGCTGCGGGGCAGGGCTGTGCATGTTCATGCTTGATGTTTCCTCTGTCATGTCTTTTGAGCTGGCATATAGCGCAAAGGCGTTTTCAGGCGTTCAGTCCGCCTGGGATTTGTCCTGCCCGGGGTTGCCCGCGCCCGTCAGATGCTGGTCGATACGCTCCAGCGCTTCTTTCGCCCCCAGCGAAATCTCGATCGCATGGGGGTTGTGGATGTTTGCCTCATGCAGGTTGATGCGTATCAGCGGGCTGCCGCGCTGCTGCATGCGCTGGCTGAAACGGCGCACGGTGGCAACAGCGCGGCCGGCACCGATTTCGATCACCACCGGTGCCTGGGCGCTATCCAGCCACATGTCCAGCAGCATGCGTTGCTGCTGGCTGCGGGCGTCGTTCCATTGCCAGTCGTCAAACATAAGGATGTTGGGCCGCGCTAGCGCGCCGCACTTGGGGCAGCGGGGCGGGGCGCTTTGAAGCAGGCAGGCGGCTTCGTCCACCTGTGGGTGCAGGTCGGCGGTGGGCCAGATCTCGCCGCTGCAGTTGGCCGTGCATTGCAGCCGGTGGATGGAACCGTGGCATTCGTAAATGCGGGCCGTGGGGTAGCCCGCCTTCTGAAAGTGCCCGTCGACGTTGCTGGTGAACACAAAGCAGCCTTGCGGCATGCGCTGGCCCCAGCGGCGCAGCAGCCCGAAGCCCGCGTGCGGCGTGGTGGCGCGGTACAGGTTGAGCCGGTGGCCGTAGAAGCCCCAGGCGGTGGCGGGGTGCTTTTCAAACGCCTGGGGCGAGGCGATGCTTTCAAAGCGCAGCCCTTGCCGGCCTAGCGCCGGGTAAGCGCGCCAGAAGCCGTTGTCGCCCCGAAAGTCTGGCAGGCCCGAGTCAATACCCATTCCCGCCCCTGCCGCAACGACCATGCAGGTGGCGTTGCCAATCCACTCGGCGGCTTGGGCGAGTTTGTGGTCCACCAGTGGGTCGTGGGTCATGTCCATGCCCTTGGCTATGTGCCAGCTGGCGTCGTGCGCGTGGTATTCCAGGATGTCGCCGCACAGCGCGTCGCGCAGCGCCGTGGCGTGCTGGTGGCCTATGCGCAGGGCGCGCTGCAGCCGGGCAATGCGGGCATCGCCGTGAAACAAAACCAGTTGCCGGGCGTGCAGGTAAAGCGGGTCGCTGCGGCCGGCGGGGGGTGTGGGTTGGGTCATGATGGCTTTCTTGCCGGGGCCCTGGCTGGTGTCAGGTAGCCCGGTGCATCCATCATGGTCATTGCAGCGACAACTTGCGTCGCAGGTGGAGGCCGCCCGCAGTTCGTCGGGGTAAGTACGTTCAATTTAGATCAAAACATACGCCAGCCCTTTTAATTCAAGCGCTGGCAGCTATCAAAATCAAAGCGCAATTGTCTTCAGATATTCGCGGAACTGCGCGCCCACCTGCGGGTGCTGCAGGGCCAGCTCGACGGTGGCTTCCAGAAAGCCTTCCTTGCTGCCGCAGTCGTAGCGCTTGCCAGCGTACTGGAAGGCGTACACCGCCTCGTGGGTCATCAGGCGGGCGATGGCGTCGGTCAGCTGGATCTCGCCGCCCACGCCGCGTGGCTGGTTGCGGATTTCCTTGAAGATGCGCGGCGTGAGGATGTAGCGCCCGGCCACGCCCATGCGCGAGGGCGCTTTTTCGGGCGCGGGCTTTTCCACGATCTCGTCCACGCGGATCAGGGCGCCGCCGGCACCTTCGCCCTTGACGATGCCGTAGCGCTTGGTGTGCTCCAGCGGCACCTCTTGCACGGCCACCAGCGAGCGGCCTTGCTTGGCAAATGCTGCCGTCATCTGCGCCATCACGCCGGGGCCGCTGACGCCGTTGGCTGTTTCGCCCACCATCAGGTCGTCGGCCAGGATGACGGCAAAGGGCTCGTTGCCCACCAGGGGCTCGGCGCACAGCACGGCGTGTCCCAGGCCCAGCGAACGCGGCTGGCGCACGAACAGGCAGTTCATGTCGGCAGGGCTGATGCTGCGCACCAGTTCCAGCATTTCTTTTTTGCCGGCATGCTCCAGCTCGTTTTCGAGCTCGTAGGCGGTGTCGAAGTGATCCTCGATGGCGCGTTTGCTGCGGCCCGTCACGAAAATCATGTCACGGATGCCTGCTTCGTAGGCTTCTTCGACGGCGTACTGGATCAGGGGTTTGTCCACCACCGGCAGCATCTCTTTGGGCGATGCCTTGGTGGCTGGCAGGAAACGAGTGCCAAGCCCCGCAACGGGGAAGACGGCCTTGCGAACATGGGTCGGTGCGTTCAATTGAGGTGCCTTGTAAGTAAAAGAGTGCCAGGACAAAACAAAGGCGCCTGAAGCGCCTTTGTGTAACTGAACGTGATCTTAGCTCAGGCGAGCGAGCTGTTGCTCAATGCGCGCGAGCGTGGCGCCAAAGTCGGCCATGCGCTTTTTCTCCTGCTCAATCACCGCCTGGGGCGCCTTGGCAACGAAGGCCTCGTTGCCCAGCTTGGCGGTGGCCTTGGCGATCTCGCCCTGCAATCGCGTGGCCTCCTTGGTCAGGCGTGCCTTCTCGGCGGCGACATCGATCTGCACGAACAGCGCCAGCCGGGCCTCGCCCACCACGGCAACGGGTGCGCTTTGTGTGGCTTCGGCCCAGCCGGCTTCGTCGTCAAACACTTTGACTTCGCTGAGCTTGGCCAGGTTTTGCAGCACGGGCGCGATGGCGCGCATGAACGCCGTATCGCCCGTCACCAGCAGCGGCAGGCGTTGTGCGGGCGATACACCCATTTCGCCGCGCAGCTGTCGGCAGGCGTCCACGACCTGCTTGATGCGCGCGACGTAGGCGATAGCGGCTTCGTCGATTTTCTCGGGCTGGGCCTGCGGGTAAGGGGCGATGGCGATCGAGTCGCCCACCATGCCGGCCACGGGCGCCACCTGCTGCCATAGCGCCTCGGTGACGAAAGGGATGATGGGGTGCGCCAGGCGCAGGATGGCCTCCAGCACGCGGATCAGCGTGCGGCGGGTGGCGCGCTGCCGGGCCAGACCCGCCTGTGGGTTTGCGTGGCTAGCGCCGGTCTGGATCTGCACCTTGGCGATCTCCAGGTACCAGTCGCAGAACTCGTTCCAGACGAAGTCGTAAATCGCATTGGCGACGTTGTCCAGGCGGTATTCGGCAAAGCCCTTGGCGACATCGGCCTCCAGCTTTTGCAGCTGCGACACGATCCAGCGGTCGGCCTGGCTGAAGTCGAGATAGCTGCCGCCGGGTGCGCAGGCAGCGGCGTCGTGCTCGGCCAGCCCGCAGTCATGGCCTTCGCAGTTCATCAGCACAAAGCGCGAGGCGTTCCAGAGCTTGTTGCAGAAGTTGCGGTAGCCCTCGCAGCGTTTGCTATCAAAGTTGATGGATCTGCCCAGGCTGGCCAGGGCGGCAAAGGTGAAGCGCAGCGCATCGGCGCCGTACGCCGGGATGCCATTCGGAAACTCTTCCTGCGTGGCCTTGCGCACCTTGGGCGCGGTCTCGGGGCGGCGCAGGCCCTGGGTGCGCTTTTCCAGCAAGGGCTCCAGGCTGATGCCGTCGATCAGGTCCACGGGGTCGAGCACGTTGCCCTCGGACTTGCTCATCTTCTTGCCATGCGCGTCCAGCACCAGGCCGTGGATGTACACATGCCTGAACGGCACGCGTCCGGTGAAGTGCGTGGTCATCATGATCATCCGGGCGACCCAGAAGAAGATGATGTCGTAGCCCGTCACCAGCACGGAAGAGGGCAGATACAGGTTGTAGTCGTCGGTGGGGGCGTCGCTGTGCTGCGGCCAGCCCATGGTGGAAAAGGGCACCAGCGCGGACGAGTACCAGGTGTCGAGCACGTCCGGGTCGCGGCGCAGGTTCCTGCCGGGCGCCTGCGCCTGGGCTTCGGCCTCATTCCTGGCGACATAGACGTTGCCGTCCTCGTCGTACCAGGCCGGAATCTGGTGGCCCCACCACAGCTGGCGTGAGATGCACCAGTCCTGGATGTTGTTCATCCACTGGTTGTAGGTGTTGACCCAGTTCTCGGGCACAAACTTCACGGCGCCCGAATCGACGGCGTCAATGGCCTTTTGTGCGATGGACTTGCCGGTGGCGTCGCCCGTGCCTTCTTTCGCCACCTTGTTCATGGCCACAAACCACTGGTCGGTCAGCATGGGCTCAATGACCTGGCCGGTGCGCGTGCAGATCGGCACCATCAGCTTGTGCTTCTTGGTCTCGATGAGCAGGCCCAGCGCATCCAGGTCGGCCACGATGGCCTTGCGTGCCACAAAGCGATCCATGCCACGGTATTTTTCGGGCGCGTTGTCGCTGATGGTGGCGGTGAGGGTCAGCACCACCTCCAGGGGCAGCTTGTGGCGCTGGCCCACCTGGTAGTCGTTGTTGTCGTGCGCGGGCGTGACCTTGACCACGCCGGTGCCGAATTCGCGGTCCACATACGCGTCGGCAATGATGGGAATCTGGCGGCCCACCAGCGGCAGGGTCACGGTCTTGCCGATCAGGTGCTGGTAGCGCTCGTCCTCGGGGTGCACCATCACGGCCACGTCGCCCAGCATGGTCTCGGGGCGGGTGGTGGCCACCACCAGCTGGCCGCTGCCGTCAGTGAGCGGATAGGCGATGTGCCACAGCGAGCCGTCTTTTTCCTCGTTCTCGACTTCCAGGTCTGACACGGCGGACTGCAGCACGGGGTCCCAGTTCACCAGGCGCTTGCCGCGGTAGATCAGGCCCTGCTGGTACAGGCGCACGAAGGTGTCGGTGACTACCTTGGACAGCTTGTCGTCCATGGTGAAGTACTCGCGGCTCCAGTCCACCGTGTCGCCCATGCGGCGCATTTGCGTGGTGATGGTGTTGCCGCTTTTTTCCTTCCACTCCCACACTTTCTTGACAAAGGCTTCGCGGCCCAGGTCGTGGCGGCTCGCACCTTGTTCCTGCAACTGGCGCTCCACCACGATCTGCGTGGCGATACCCGCGTGGTCGGTGCCAGGCACCCATGCCGTGTTGTGGCCCAGCATGCGGTGGTAGCGCGTCAGGCTGTCCATGATGGTCTGGTTGAACGCATGGCCCATGTGCAGCGTGCCGGTCACGTTGGGCGGCGGCAGCTGGATGGCAAAGGCGGGCGCGCCGGCCTGGGGCTGGCCGGTACCCCGATGGCCGGCCACACCGTAGCCGCGCCGCTCCCATTCGGGGCCCCAGTAGGCCTCCAGGGCCGCAGGCTCGAAGGATTTGGAGAGGTTGTTCAGGCCGGGTTGTTCAATCGTGTCGCTCATGGCAATGAAAAACGGCATCCCGTGGGATGCCGCCTGGGGCAAGTGGTTCGGAGGAGGTGCCATTTTATTCTGTTACATCGCGCTTCTTTTTTGATAGCTGTTGGCGCCTTATTCATGGGCGCTGAGGCCATTATTTGCCGTCTCAACCACGCAGACGGCCAAACTGCGGCACCACCGCCATGTACGCGCGTGCGGGCATTCAGAGTGTGCCGGGCAGTCAGTCGATGCAGGCCTGGGCGGCATTTTTCCAGGCGTGGGCGGCGGCCTGCGCGTCGCCGCGCTGCTCGGCCAGCTCGGCCAGGTGACGCCAGGCGCTGGCGCGTAGCGGGGCGTCGGGCAATTGGTGTGCGGCCTGGGTGAACAGCTGCTGGGCCTTGCCCCACAGCTTGCGCTGCAGGCAGGCCTTGGCCGAGAGGTACTGCAGGCGTGCATTGCCCGGATCGGCCTGTTGGGCAGATTCGATGCGTGCCAGCCAGTTGGCGTCCAGCGTCTGCAGGCTACCCTCCAGCGCGCGAACCAGCTTGAGCACCTGCGTATCGGGCAGTCTGGGCTGGCTGGGGTCGGTCACGCGCTCCCACACGGGCAGCAGCCAGGTGCGCACCTGCAGCGCGTCGCCGCCCAGTTGCGCAAGGCGCTGCGCGGCGTGCACGGCGATTTCGGGCATCGCGCGCTCGCTGGCCTCTAGCCCCGTCCAGATGCTTTGCAGCTGGGCCGGATCGTGAGCGCCGTTGATCAGCTCGATGGCCAGGCCGCGCACGATGCTCTCGGCCGCAGCGGGCGAGAACGCGCGGTGCTTGCTCAGCAGACGGGCCGTCTCCAGCGCCTGGGCGGTCTGGTGCGCCAGGCGCGATGCCTTGAGCTTGGTACGCAGCGCCAGCGTGCGCCGTCCCGTTCCGGCGGGCAGGGCCGACAGACGCTCCAGCGCGCCGGTGGCATCGCGCTCGTCCAGCAGCCAGCGCGCCGCGCGCAGCTGCGCACCCTCGCGCAGCTCTTGCTCGATGGCGGGCGCGCGCTCGGGCACGCTGTCCAGCGCCTGCTGCAGGTGCGACTCCCGGGTGGCCCGGTCTTGCAATGCGTGCGAGCTTTCTGCCACCACAATGTGCGCCAGTGTGCGCAGCTGGCGGCCATGGGGCAGGGCTTCGTTGGCTTCTTCCAGTGCACGTTCTTGCGCAATGGCCGATTGCGCGGCTTTGCGCGCACGCAAAAAGCGCCCGCCCATCTGTAGCGACAGCGCATCCAGCAGCGCGCCGTGCATGGCGCGCTCTTTTTGCTGCAGCCGCCAGCGGCGGGCCTGTATGGGCAGTTGCAGCAGCGCCGCCAGCCCGCGCAGTGCCCCGTACAGCAGCGTGAAGCCGCCAAACAGCAGCATCAGCACCATGTTGAGAGACAGGTCGATGCGGTAGGGCGGCCAGAACAGCGTTACCGTGCCCTGGTTGTTGCCTGCAAACAGGGCGACGGCCACGGCCATGCCGAACAGTGTCAGAAACCAAAGTGCTGCGCGCATGGGGCGGTACGTCCTCTGGGCGGCTCAGCGGCCCGCCGCGGCTGTGGAAAGCGCGGCAAAGGTGTTGTCTGGTGCGGGCAGCTCGACAGCCTTCATGTGCTCTTGAAGCTGCTGCATAGCCGCAGCGGCGTTTTGGGTGCGGCGCGAGGCCGGGTCGAAGTATTTCTCCAGCGCGCCGCTGGCGGCCGTCAGGTCGGCGCGCGCTGAGTCCATGCGCCGCGCCAGCAGCCCCAGGCGGGCGTTGAGCAGCTTGAGCTTGAGGTTCTCGCGCAGGAAGAAGGCCTGGTCGGGCGCCAGCAGCACTGCGTCGGGGTGATCGATGCGGCTGACGCGCATCAGGCCGCGAGTCTCGTCGAGTAGGCCTTCCCAGGCGCGCTGCAGCCCGATCTGCCAGCCGGGCTTGCTGGCCGCATCGGCAGGCGGCGCAGACGCGGGAGCGGGCTCGGCGCCAGCCTTGCGGCGCATGGCAGACGCCTGGGCCACTCTGCCCAGCAGGGGCAGGTCGTCCACCTGGCGCACCAGATCGTCCAGGCGGCCCAGCAGCCCGGCGGTGTCGGTGACGGAGGCGCGCTCCAGGCGCTCCAGGTCGTGCTGCATGGCGCGCAGCACGGGCGCCAGGCGCGGCTGGGCGGCGCGCTCGACACGCTGGCTGGCGCTTTTGAGCGCGGCCACCAGCGGCTGCAGGCTGCCGGTCAATTGCGCCTGCTGCTGCGCAAGGCGTATGGCGGCTTCGATGTCCACCACCAGGTTTTCGTCGCGGGTGCGCGACAGGCTTTGCATCAGCTCCTCGAGTTGGCTGCGCTGCAGCGCCACTTCGTTCACGCGCGCCTCGGCCACGGCCAGGCGGGTCGAGGTTTCGCGCGCCAGTTCCTGCGCCTGCTGGGCCATGGTGCGCGCCTCTATGGCCTGCGTGCCGGTGTCGGCAGACTGGCGTGCCAGCAGCTCCTGGATGGACGACAGCCGCTGCCACAGCATCACCGAGGTGACCAGCGCCGCAAGCGCGATGGCCCCCAGCGCGAGCAGCGCCACGGGGGCGCCGTGGGCCGGGGCAGTGGTGGGAACCGGGGGCGCGGCGTCGGTCAGGCCGGGAAGGGGCTCATTGCTCATGGATTGATTTTATCGACGCGGCCACCTCATCGGGCTCGGGCCGGCATTCATGCACGCTGCCAAAACCGGCTGCGCGCGCGGTCTGCGCGATGCGCGGGTGCGTTGCCAGCGCGCGGGCTGCGCCCCAGTGTTGCCCTGGCAACACGGCGCAAAGGTTGGCCAGGGCTTCGGAGCTGCTGAGCAGCCACACCGAGCCGTCGCTGGCGGCGACCCTTGCCAGGGCCCGTTGGTCGGCGTCCAGCACAGGCGCACCGCGTTCGTAGGCGGCGACAAAGTCCACGGCGCCGCCCGCTGCGGTGATCTGGCGGGCCAGCCAGTCACGCCCGTTGCCGCCTTCGGCTGCAATAGGTGTGCCGTGGGTGTCTGCGTGCGTGGTGCTGCCGCGCACGATCAGCACGCGCGCGCCCGCAGTGATTTGCGGGGCCACTACCTGCCACAACGCCTCGGAGTCAAACTGTGCGGCCTCGGCGCCGGGCGCGTCGATGCATTCGGGCGCCAGTCCGGCCTGCAGCAGTGCCGACAAGGTGCCGGGGCCGGGTGCCCAAAATCTTGTTTTGATAGCTGCCAGCGTTTGCAGATTCCGGGCTGCGGGCTGATCTGATTCAAAAAAATACTGCACCGCATTGCCGCTTACGAACATCACGGCGTGGTAGCCGCTCAGCCTGGAACGGGCCTGCTGCAGCGACTCACGCAGCGCCGGGCTGGTCACCGGGCCGATGGTGATGAGGGGCAAGGCCTGCGCGGCAATGCCCTGTGCCTGCAGCCGGGCAACCCACGCCGCCGCATCGTGCGAGGGGCGCGTGACGATGGCTCTGGGGGGCTGCGGCGCTGGCGGCAATGGCTGGTGCGCTTGCGTCATCTGCAAGGTCAGTGCGCTATGGTGGCGCCGGCGGCGCGCAGCTGCGCGGCCACGGCCAGGCCCAGCGCGTCGGCCTGCTCCAGCGTGGTGACGCTGGCCTCGCCCCGGGCGCGCACCAGAGCCAACTGGCCGGAGATGTCGCCCCAGGCCGCATGCAGCGCGAGCGTGTCGCCGCTCCACTGGCCATGCGCGGCCAGCGGCATGGAGCAACTGCCGCCCATGGCGCGGCTCACGGCCCGCTCGGCCGTCACGGTGAGCCAGGTGCGCTCGTGCGCCAGCGGCGCCAGTGCCTCGCGCAGGTCGGCGCGGTGGCTGCGGATCTCCAGCCCCAGGGCGCCCTGACCGGCCGCGGGCAGCATCTGTTCGGGCTCGAAAGTGCTGCGGATGCGCTGGTGCAGGCCCAGGCGCTTGAGGCCCGCGGCCGCCAGAACGATGGCGGCGTACTGGCCCTCGTCCAGCTTGCGCAGGCGCGTCTGCACGTTGCCGCGCAGCGGCTCGATCCGCAGGTCGGGCCGTAGCGCCTGCAGCAGCACCTGGCGGCGCAGGCTGGAGGTGCCGACCACCGCGCCCCGCGGCAGCTCGTCGAGCGACGCGTAGCAGGGCGACACGAAGGCGTCGCGCGGGTCTTCGCGCTCCATCACGCAGGCCAGGCTGAAGCCGTCCGGCAGCTCCATGGGCACGTCTTTCAGCGAGTGCACGGCGATGTCGGCGCGGCCTTCTTCCAGCGCCACCTCCAGCTCTTTGACGAACAGTCCCTTGCCGCCCACCTTGGACAGGGTGCGGTCCAGAATCTGGTCGCCGCGCGTGGTCATGCCCAGCAGCGACACGGCGTGGCCGCGCGCGCGCAGCAGGGCCTGCACATGTTCGGCCTGCCACAGGGCCAGCTGGCTCTCGCGCGTGGCAATCACGATGGGGGGAAGCGGGGAGGTGGGGTGGGTCATTGCGGCAGGTGTCTCGGGCCTGTGCCGGCAGGGCGGCAAGGGCAGCGGGGGATGCTAGCATGCTGCGCTGGCGCGGCCGGCCCCCGACGACCCCCTCGATTTCACCGGCGCGCAGGAGACATTTGCGCATGACCGCCCCCGCCAGCAAGAACGAAACCACCCGCAAAAACGGCGCTGCCCGCACTACCGACGCCACCGATGCGCCGCCGCCCACCCGCAAAGCCGACAAGGATCTGCCGCTGATCCAGGACATCCGCCTGCTGGGGCGCATACTGGGCGACGTGATCCGCGAGCAGGAAGGCGTGGCCGCCTACGACCTGGTGGAGCAGGTGCGCAAGCTGTCGGTGGCCTTTCGGCGCGATGCCGACCACGAGGCCGACAAGGCGCTGAAAAAACTGCTCAAAGGCCTGACGGGCGACGAGACGGTGAGCGTGATCCGCGCCTTCACGTACTTCAGCCACCTGGCCAATCTGGCCGAGGATCGCCACCACATCCGCCGCCGCGCCGTGCACGAGCGCGCCGGCAGCGCGCAAGAGGGCAGCATCGAGGTGGCGCTGGCGCGCCTGCGCTGGGCCGGCATTGCGCCGCGCACCGTGGCGCAGACCCTGGCCACCAGCTATGTGGCGCCGGTGCTCACGGCCCACCCCACCGAAGTGCAGCGCAAAAGCATTCTGGACGCCGAGCGCGAGATTGCCCTGCTGCTCACCCAGCGCGACGACATCCTGGCGCGCGCCCAGCTTTTCAACAGCGCCAAAGACACGCTGACCCCGCGCGAGCTGGCCGCCAACGATGCGCAGCTGCGCGCCCGCGTGGCCCAGCTGTGGCAGACGCGGCTGCTGCGCTACAGCAAGCTGACGGTGGCCGACGAGATCGAGAACGCGCTGTCGTATTACGAATACACCTTTCTGCACGAAATCCCCAAGATTTACGCCGGGCTGGAGCGCGAGCTGGGCGGCGACCAGAGCGTGGCCAGTTTTTTGCGCATGGGCCAGTGGATTGGCGGCGATCGCGACGGCAACCCCAACGTCAGCGCCGACACCCTGGTGCTGGCGTTGCGCCGGCAGGCCGACGTGGCGCTGCGCCACTACCTGACCGAGGTGCACCACCTGGGGCGCGAGCTGTCGCTGTCCAGCAACCTGGTGCAGGTCTCGCCCGAGATGCTGCAGTTGGCCGCGCGCTCGCCCGACACCAGCGAACACCGCCGCGACGAGCCCTACCGCCGCGCGCTGACGGGCGTGTATGCGCGGCTGGCGGCCACGCTCAAGGACTTGACGGGAGGTGACGCGGCGCGGCACGCAGTGGCCCCGCAAAACGCCTACGCCAGCGCGGGTGAATTTCTGGCCGACCTGCGGGTCATCGAGGCCTCGCTGCGCCTGCACCGCGCTGATGCCCTGGTGGACGAGCGCCTGCGCCCTTTGATGCGCGCGGTGGAGGTATTCGGCTTTCACCTGGCCACGGTGGACTTGCGCCAAAGCTCGGATCAGCACGAACGTGTGGTGGCCGAGCTGCTGGCCACGGCGCGTGTCGAGCCAGACTACGCCGCGCTGCCCGAGGAGGCGCGCCGCGCGCTGCTGCTGCGCCTGCTGCGCGATGCTCGCCCGCTGCGCGTGGTGGGCGCACAGTATTCCGAGCACACGCGCGGCGAAGTCGCCATCTTCGAGACGGCGCGGCAGATGCGCCAGCGCTACGGCAGTGATGCAATACGCCACTACATCATCAGCCACACCGAGACAGTGAGCGACCTGCTGGAGGTGTTGCTGCTGCAAAAAGAAGTCGGCCTGATGCACGGCACGCTGGAGGATGTGGCCCCCAAACTCGGCACTGGCGTGTCCTCGCTGCACCCCGAGGGGACGCGGGCTTGCCTGGCGCGGCCCGGCGCGGCCTCGCCCGCCCGCGTCGACCTGATCGTGGTGCCGCTGTTCGAGACCATCGAAGACCTGCGCAATGCTGCACCCATCATGCGCGAGCTGTATGCCATCCCCGGCATTGCGCAGCTGGTGCGCGCCAGCGGCGCTGAGCAGGACATCATGCTGGGCTACAGCGACAGCAACAAAGACGGCGGCATCTTCACCAGCAACTGGGAGTTGTACCGCGCAGAGATCGCGCTGGTGGCCCTGTTTGACGAAATGAACGCTGCCAACGCCGGCGCGCCCGTGCAGCTGCGCATGTTCCACGGCCGCGGCGGCACCGTGGGGCGCGGCGGCGGGCCCAGCTACCAGGCCATCCTGGCGCAGCCGCCAGGCACCGTGCGCGGGCAGATCCGCCTGACCGAGCAGGGCGAGGTGATTGCGTCCAAATATGCCAACCCCGAGATCGGTCGGCGCAACCTCGAAACCCTGGTGGCCGCCACGCTGGAGGCCACGCTGCTGCAGCCCACCAAGCCCGCCACCCCGGCGTTTCTGGAGGCGGCCGAACGGCTGTCGCAGGCCAGCATGGCGGCTTACCGCGCGCTGGTCTATGAAACCCCTGGCTTTACCGACTACTTCTTCAACGCCACGCCCATCCGCGAGATTGCCGAGCTGAACATCGGCTCGCGCCCAGCGTCGCGCAAGCCCAGTCAGAAGATCGAGGATTTGCGTGCCATTCCCTGGGGCTTCAGCTGGGGGCAGTGCCGCCTGACGTTGCCGGGCTGGTATGGCTTTGGCGCGGCCGTCGAGACGTTTGTGCACACGCCCGGCAAAGACCCCAAGGCCCAGCTGGCCCTGCTGCGCAAGATGTACCGCCAGTGGCCGTTCTTCAGCACCCTCCTGTCCAACATGGACATGGTGCTGGCCAAGAGCGACCTGGCGCTGGCTTCCCTCTACAGCGAACTGGTGCAGAACGCACGCTTGCGCAAAAAGGTGTTTGCCACCATCGAGCAGGAGTGGCAGCGCACGGCCGACGCGCTGACGCGCATTACCGGTGACCGGCAGCGCCTGGCGCACAACACGGCGCTGGCGCGCTCCATCAAACACCGCTTTCCGTACATCGACCCGCTGCATCACCTACAGGTGGAGCTGGTGCGCCGCTGGCGCGCGGGCCAGGGCGACGAGCGCGTGCAGACCGGCATCCACATCTCCATCAACGGCATTGCCGCGGCGCTGCGCAATACCGGCTGAAGTGAAGTGACACCCCCCCTGACGCCCTTTGGGCCCTTGTATCTTCTAAACCTCGAAGTTCAGGACATGGTTTCGGAAAGTTGTCCACAGCCTGATAGCCCTCTGGGAGCTGTGAGCATCCCGTGGGAGAGCATGCGGCGTGGACAGCTGACCGTCTA